>JAAYFL010000163.1 GCA_012728235.1 Synergistaceae bacterium | reverse complement strand
GTTTATGTCTGTAAAACTTGTTTGAGTGTTACTTGTTTGAGTGTTCATAGTTTTCTTAAATGTTTTACAGCTTTCTCTCTTTTTACATACTCATCGTGTATATTGAGATAATAGCTGCAGCGTGTTTTTATTATTGCTGTGTTTTTTGTAATGTGCTAGCAAACGTAAATAAGTTCTATAAAATCAAGTTTCACTATTTGGGCAAGTTGTTACACTTTTCATGCATTAACAGTTAGCGTGATTTATACTATTCTTGCATGACAAAGGGCTATTCATCATTAAATCAGTGTAGTATATGTATAAATGATTTGACAGCTCTTTTGATTGAGATGTTTTTTATGGTAAGATTAATCTGAAAGTCAGGTGTAATATTAAGTGTTTTGTCGGGTCTGTGTTAAGTGTTTTAATGTCGTGTTTATGAGAATAGTATCAAGCTAACAGCCTGAAAAATATAAACCCTTGTAAGAACGTGTGGTAATTTGGAGTCTTTTTATTTAATGCTTCAAACCATATTCAAAGGCAAAACTCTTTTGTAAAATATAGGGGTTACTTAGTTAGGGTAGAGTTTAGTGCAACTAACTGCCTGTTGTTTGCATACTATTGTGGAAGGTTGTGTACAAAGAAATTTATTTATAGAGAGTAATTTGGAGATGTGGGTGTTGGAAGAGATTTAGGTAAATTATTTTATTAGTTGTTGAGAGTAGTAGTTTCTTGTTGGGTTAACCCGTATAATTCTTCACACTTTAAATGCGCATAAGCTATAAAGCTAATAGTCAAGAAAATAGAAGTTGTTTTTGCTTTGACCTGCATATCTACTTTTGGTCTATGCTCGCTTTTGTCTGGTCACTGAGCTTGTCGTAGGGGGTAGAAGTGCGGTCACTGAGCCTGTCGAAGTGTACGCATCTGCTATGTTCCAAACCCCATAAAATAGAGGCCTACATAAACAGAGTTAGAGGCTACGCATCTAAGTAATGCTGAAGCCGTGAATTATACGGGTTGATAATCTCTGTCGTGCTGAATGAATGCAGCGGTATGAAAGTCTCTTACACATTTAGTTTGTGAAATATGTGTGCTCATATATTTTTAACTATCAATTAAATAGGTCTTTGCATTTAATGGCATTAATCATTATTCACAGCATGGTTAAAATATACTGCATTAAAAGTACCGTTTATTGTACCGCTGTTCTACTCAAACTCGAAAATTGCATCCGTTATCCATTATTAGTTTTACCGTTGAAGTTGCTGAAACTTCTCCACTAAAATCATAAAAACAGATATAAATCTATACTGCGATGATAACATGCACTATACGACTATTTACTTTTCAAAACTGCACAACAATTAGGATTGTTGCATTTCAATACAACTCATTGTTGTTTAACATTGAGTTGTATTACTTTCCAATACAACTCATTGTCAAACGTATTTAATTACTATTACATTTCAATACAACTCATTGTGATAACACTATTTAGTATATCGAGCTCCCAACCCTCTCAAAACTTATCAATACTTAATAAAGTGGGCTTGATTTAACCTTTCAGCGTTTGTATATACCTCCAAAGCAAATTTACCCCTCTCGTCGATGTATGACTATATGTCATATTGACCTTGTTTACACCCATATTGTAACACATTATGTCATGTTTGGCTCATTTCTTCCCTTTGTTGTTTAACAATGAGTATTATTGCATTTCAATACAACTCATTGTTGTTTGACAATGAGTATAATCGCATTTCAATACAACTCATTGTTGTTTAACAATGAGTATTATTACATTTCAATACAACTCATTGTGATAACACTAT
>JAAYFL010000162.1 GCA_012728235.1 Synergistaceae bacterium | reverse complement strand
GTATTATAACCCTCTTTTTCTGCTGCTGTCTTTAGTATCTTTAAAAGCTTGGGATTATCATCTGCGATTAAAATGCTTGTCATGGTAATGCCTCCTTATATCATTATATTACAGCTAAAGAATATGGCAAACCAATGGCAAGAGCAAAATAATTAACATCTAATTTCCTTGAATATGCCACATATCTGCCATATAAGCTTGCTAAGCTTTGATTACACTCAAAACAAACTATTTTCAGAAAGGAGTTTTTACTATGAAAAAGATAAAGATACTAATGATAGGACTTACTCTTAGTCTTGCCATTGCTGCTATATCAATAACAGCCTTCGCAGCCTCCAGCTACTCAAGTCCCGCTGAGATAGTAGCAGGACTTACCGGAAAAACAACTGATAACATAATTGCCGAGAAAATGGAAGGTCAAAAAACCTATGGTGCAATTGCCCATGAAGCTGGAAAATTCACTGAATTTAAGGAAGAAATATTAAAACTGAAAAAAGATAATCTTACAACCCGACTTGAAGCAGGTGAGATTACCCAGGAGAGACATGATGCTATTTTAAAAGCACTGGAAGAAAATAAGGATTATTGCGACGACAGTGGGAGTGCTAAAATTGGCCAAGAAATGGGAGCAAGATTTGGCTCAAAGGGTTCGGGACAAGCTTTTGGTGGTGGACAGGGTCAGGGTCAAGGGAAAAACGGTGCCATGGGTGGTAAGGGTTGGCGAAATTGCCTTCCCCATGAACCAGCTAATTAATGGTATATAACCTATCATGCTTCTACTTGTACTCTTAAAGTTCTAAGATAATAGTAGTAAAATATGGGTTTGTGGTTAAGCTAAAAAGCTATCCATAAACCCATATTTAAATTATTATTACCACCAGTAGCAAACTAAAGACTACTTTTAACGATTTTTCCTTGGCTTAATTCTATTGTTTTTACTATTATTTGTTTTTATTTGAATTCCCCTCTTATTTTGACTAGGGTTTCTTTTGTTAAAAGTCCCTTTGCACGGGCCCAAAAAACAAAGGCGCCAACAAGACATAAAGTACCAGATGCAACTATAAGTGGATGAAGCTTTGTGACCTCCAAAAATTTACTTACATCCTCGCCCTGTGGAAGTGAGATAAATAAAGAAGCAATAGGAAAGGCTAACCACACAAGCATAGAGGATAGCAATCCAGTAAAGACAATAAGGTGACATGTATGATACCCCAGAAACTCTACACTTGGCTTGTAAAAACCAATGGCAAGAGCGCCTATAAGTACTGGTAAAAGCATACCTGCAGCATGGTTCAAGGCTGCTGTAAGTGGGGTAAAGGTTCCGCCGCTATAGCTTACCTGGGCCGCCAGATTCCAAAACACAAAATTTTCAATGGTTCCACCGCAAGCTACAACCACAAGGAGGTGCCCCATTTCATGGAAGAATGTATACAAAAGAAAATAGACTGGCATAAATAAAAGAACCGATAGTATTGTTTTGGATTTTTGACTCATAGGAGTTCTCCAGTATTTATAGTATTTATTATCTTATAACACCAAGGGTGATGTCCTGCAAATCACAGCCATAAAGCCTTTGAATTTTTAGTTCATTCCCTGACAAGCACAGTTAGAGCTTCAACGTGTTTTGAGAGGTCAGTATAGCTGTCAAAAATTAGTTGCCTTAATATTTTTATGTGAAATTTTCCTCTGCGGTAACATATCCAAGATTGAGTCTCATATGGGGGAACAAATCATAACAGATTGGCTATTTTACTTGATTTAATTGCTTACTAGAATAGAACGGAAAGTTTCATCAACTGAAAGACAATTCACACATGCGTCACCATATAAAACTTATGATAAATAGCAAATCTCACTGTTACAGGGCAAATACTCATTATTACTTCTAATCTTTATCGGATCTTGTGCTTTCTTTCTCCGCCGACTAAACTGATACCTTTAAAAAGCTGCTTTCTTTACTTAAGATAATAAATCACATATTCAATCTTCCGCTCGACTTTACCTATCTCAAGTGTATCATCCTGTACAACAGTAATGCATTATAGATTAAACCGTAGCCAGAATACACTCTAGCTACGGTTTAATAAAATTAAAATTGTATCACTTCATCTAATTTAATTGTATTCTCCATACTAAATTGATGGGAAATAATTATTATGGTTCGGTCTGTAATTGATAAGAGTTGCTTTTCAATTGCCCTAGCATTATTTTCATCGAGATTAGCTAACGGTTCATCTAAGATAAGTATTGGTGTTTCTCTTAAAATTGACCTAGCTAAAGTAACTCTTCTTTTTTCTCCTCCTGAATATAATGTAATTATTTTGCATTCTTTCCATACTTCTAAAAAGGCTGATTTTAAAGAGTAGCCCTTTCAAATAGCTCATCCGCAATCAAATCATTAGCATCTAACATAGAAATCCTCCATCTTTAAAATTTTGTGTTTTGGTAGAGGGTTATTAACCCAGTGTTCATCGTTACTATTTGCCGTTGTCATAATTAGGGTTCACTGAATCTCAAATAATCATTAGAATTTCAACGCAAAACGCCATTTTTATGGTATAATAAGTGCAAGGGAAACCCAACATTTAGGCAAAAACCTTGCACTTTTATTCTAGGAGGATTCAATGTATAAACCAACCCGTGGACAAGGCACCATCTTCGAAGATCCTACCGTCTTTGGTGATATCAACTTAGATCCGGAGAACCGCTGGGTAAAAATGGCAGCCCTCATGACCAAGGGGTCAGACTCTCCCCTGGGATGCGTTGGATGAAATGTACGCCAAAACTTTCACCGGAAAAGATACTGGAAATCCGGGTAAACCCTCCCGTATGGCACTAGGATCTCTTATCATCAAAACAAAGCTATCCCTCTCTTACGAGGAGACAAGGCAACAGATCTACCCACAGGGCACAGGCTGGAAAACCCCTATCTTCAATGGTTTATTGGGCTACCATACTATTCCTATGAACCGCCCTTTGATGCCAGTACGATGGTATCGTTCCAAAAACGCATTACTCCAGAAATGATAGAGCTGGTGAACGAGGCCATCATTCGAGGAGCTGTAGAAAAGTAGGAAACCGCTGAAATTTCAGAAGATTCTGAGGACAATTCTGATGAGCAAGATTCTGATGATAACAATGATGACGGCGATAAACCGAACTCTGGTACCCTCATTCTTGATGCAACCTGCGCTCCCAGCGATATCACTTTCCCGACAGATGTGAGCCTACTTTCCAAAGCCAGAGAACACACTGAAACAATGATCGATGAGCTCCACGCACAAAGACAGGGGAAGAAGAAACCCCGGACCTACCGCAAGGTGGCACGTCAGAAATATTTACTCTTTGCCAGAAACCGCAGGCCTTCCCGAAAGGTCATCCGACAAGCAGTGAAATCACAGCTAGGCTTTGTAGGAAGAAACCTCAAATACATTGAAGCCCTGTTATTGGAAGGCCTAGAGCTCTCCGATCATTCCAAGAAAAAGCTTAAAATTGTTGAGAAACTGTACCAACAACAGCTGGAAATGTATGAGAACCGAGTTCACAGCACACCTGATCGAATCGTCAGTTTGGATCAACCATGGGTCCGACCAATAGTCCGTGGTAAGTCCAAAGCAAGGACAGAGTTTGGAGCGAAGGTAGCCATCAGCATGGTGGATGGGTTTGCACGAATCGAAAAACTCAGCTGGGATGCCTTCAATGAGGCTGGGACGTTTATTGAAAGTGTTGAAAAGTACCATCGCACCTATGGTTGCTATCCTGAGCGAGTCCTTGTGGATATGATTTATCGAAACAGCGTGAACCGCAGTTATTGCAAGAGCAAAGGCATGACCATGAGTGGTCGTAAACTCGGGAGGCCACCATCAGACCCAGAGATTCGTAGGCAACAAAACCTCGAAGAGAGGGCACAAGCCGGCGAACGGAATGCAGTGGAAGGCAAGTTTGGGGAAGCGAAAAGGCGATATGGCCTAGACCTTCTCATGGCACGGAGACAGGACACCTGTGAAACCAGTATCCATATGGTATTCCTGGTGATGAACCTGGCAAAAAGACTTCGTCTCTTTTTGTTCTCTTTTTTCAAAAATTTGCAATTTTGTGCCAAAAACTTTTTTCGCACCCTTGTGGGGTCCTGTGAAAACTTTGGGAAAGCGGCTCAAATTTAGTAGTAAGAGTTATTCAATAGCCCCTAATTATGACACGAGACCCACAATCGGCATCACAATTTTTTAATTACATTTAATGGTTAGGGTGTCAAAAGTAAACTGACTCCCAAATTTAATAATTGGTAAAGCTCATATCTGTATAACTCAGCCCAGTTTTCCACTTGTATTTTTATTAGTAAAAAGCTTGATATTTCAATGCTTTTACCCCTTTTATATGG
>JAAYFL010000161.1 GCA_012728235.1 Synergistaceae bacterium | reverse complement strand
CACTAAGAGTGCTTTCCTCTCTAAGAATCTCTAAGACAATGTTAGCTTTTTCTTCTGGGCTCCAATTTCTTCTTTTTTTACTCATAGCTATATCATAACTTACTTTTAAAAATATGTGTCTAGTTTCGCGTAATCATTATAATAAACATTGGAATGGGCGGAACAATACAAAAATCAAAGCCAAAATAAATAAGATATTTTGAAAAAATAGGAGGAAATATGAAATCATTTAGGAGATCTATTAGTTTCATACTAGCACTGCTTTTAGTGTTCTCACCTTTATCAAGCTTAGGATATGCTTTTGCAGGTGAAGAAATAGAAGCTCAGACCATTGATGAAGCTTTGGAATTAGAACCAGAAGAAATACTAGAAACTGATGATGACGAGATACCAAGTGGTGATGAAAATCCTGGAGAGGCCGAAGAACCAGTAGAGGCTGAAGAGCCAGGAGAAGATGATGAAGCTGATGCAAATCTTGAAGAGCAGGCTACTGACCCAATAGTGGAAACTGAAGAGACTGGGAAAGACGACGAAGAAAACGCTGAACCATTAGAAGAGACCAGTGTTCAACTCTTTGCTTTAGGTAAACAAAGTAGAGATTCTTCGGAAGAAGGCACTGCAAAAGATCTAGGTAATATTTTTACGGGTGTTAGCATAGAAGCTAATAACGTTCAATTGGATCCAGATCATACTAATGAAATAGAGATTACCAGTGATCTAAAGCTAAAGGTGGAATTTGATTGGGAGATTGCTGATGATGTTGAACTAAATAATGGCGACTACGCACAGCTGCAGCTACCTCATATGCTTAGTGGAGTCACTAGTCCCGCTTCCGGTAATTTAATTGATGAAGAAAATAATAACGAAGTAGTAGGGACATATGAGATTTCTGATAGTGGTTTACTAAAAGTTGTTTTTAACGATAAGCTTGCTGGAGATATCAAAGATCGACATGGGAAAGTCGGCATGTTACTCAAGTTTGATGTATCAGTATTCGAAGAAGATATATATCAGGAGATAACCTTTGGAGAACCCATTGGCAAAACTTTTAAATTAAAGACAGAGCAAACTGGTACAGTTTATGATTTGAAGAAATTTGGGAAAGCAGATGCTCCAATCAACACATCATATATTGATTGGACAGTAGATGTTAATACTAAATTAGAGTCACTTACAAATGGAAGCGTGGAAGACCCTATTCCTGCTGGCTTAACTATTGACCCATCTTCTGTTGAGGTTTATGAACTAAAGGTTGGCTCAAAAGGTGATTTGACCGAAGGAAATAAGGTTACTAAATCCTATACTACAGATGGTGGTGTTTTAAAGGTTGACCTCGGTGCAACAGACAAGGCCTACCGTATTAAATTTAAAACTAATATTGATGGTAAGTTAAAAGAAGCCTACACCAATACTGCCATTTTAAAAGAGAATGGAGAAGAAAAAGCTTCAGCTAGCGCCGGCGTTGAAGGTCTTACTAGAGGCTCTTCAATTGAAAAACAGGGCTGGCAAAATACTAATGATAAAGACCAAATCATTTGGAGAATTTATGTAAATAAAGCTGAAGAAGCTCTTAATAATGTAAAGATCTTAGACAGCCTACCTGCTGGATTAACACTGGAAAGTATACACTACTGGCATTCAGATGCGGCTGGAAATTATGGGACCTATGTAGGAAAGGCAACAGAGTTTCCCCTTGTCCTTGGAGATATAACTGGGACCTATGTAATCGAAGTAAAAACAAAAATTAATTATGCCTATTTCGAGAACTACACAAAACAACTTACCTTCGAAAATACAGTGGATTTAGAAGTTGAAGGTGAAGTTATTGATATAATGATTACGCGAAACTAGACACATATTTTTAAAAGTAAGTTATGATATAGCTATGAGTAAAAAAAGAAGAAATTGGAGCCCAGAAGAAAAAGCTAACATTGTCTTAGAGATTCTTAGAGAGGAAAGCACTCTTAGT
>JAAYFL010000160.1 GCA_012728235.1 Synergistaceae bacterium | reverse complement strand
GGGAAAGAGGAGGGTAAATTTTCAGCGTTGCTGGCTCCCCGTCAGCCGGATTGGGTTGCATCGCAGGGGTGTCGAAAGAGTCAACTGCGGTCCAAAGCTGTTGGACTTGGGTGAAAAGGGCGTTTATTCTTCCTATACGTGAACCGCATCCTACGGAATGAGTAACCCTTGCCCTATTGTGAGTAGAACGTCGTATAATTCAAACGAAAGCAGTTAATAGGTATGAAATATCACAGCACAAAAGAGCGACAGGACATGTTTAGATGATGTTATTATAAAATAATAACATCATGGATGAATAAAAAATAATTTTCTATCTTTACAACTATGTTATACTTCTATGATAAGGCTATGATGGCAAAGCCTTGGTTTTCCTAATCAAATAGTCGCCGAGATGGCTTCAATGCGACAGTAGGTCTACTGTCTCACAATTAATTCATGTATCAGATTTTTGTTCCCTGATGGGAAGTGTTATCCATACGAAAAGAATATGGGTAAAGTGTTACACCTGTATATGACATTCAGAATGTCCTGTCGGGGGAACTGGTACCAATTTAATAAAAGAAAACAGTATAGAAATGACAATCGAAGATATGCAAACATTAGCCCTAGAGCATGGGCTGAGAATTTCGGAAGAGATGAGCGTCAATGAGATGGGCATCGACTTTAGAGTTGCCTTTGTAAAGGAAGTAAACGGTGAGAACTGGGTACTCCGTATACCTCGAAGAAGCGATATGCTTGAACAAATCGAAAATGAAAGTAGAATATTGGATTTAGCCAAAAGAAACCTGTCGATCAATGTCCCTGATTGGAAAATTGTATCGGAGCGCCTAATAGCCTACCCTTTACTGGAGGATGCGCCTGCTCTGACATTCGATGCGATAACACATGAGGTTTCTTGGAACATAGATCGCGATAGCATAGCTTATGTGGAGTCTCTGGCAAAATCATTGGCCGAATTACATCGTATTACAGCTGACGATGTGAGAAAGAGCAACTTGAAAATAATGACTCCAAGTGAATTGAGGACCGAAATAGCTGACCGTATCCACTTGGTGAAATCTGAGATAGGTATCAGCGAGCCGTTGGAAAACAGATACCGTAGATGGTTGGACAATGACCCTTTGTGGCCTGAATTCACTTGTTTCATCCATGGCGATCTCTATGCAGGGCATGTCTTAACCTCGAAGGAAGGTAAGACCTCTGGTATCATAGATTGGTCTACTGCGCATATGGGTGATCCTGCACTGGACTTTTCTGGTCACGTATCGGTTTTTGGAGAGGATAGCCTGAAGAGTTTGATAACGGAGTATGCTAAACAAGGCGGAACGATATGGGATAGGCTCTACGAACAATCTATAGAGAGGGCTGCTGCAGCTCCATTAGCATATGGCGCTTTTGCGGTAGAGTGCAACGACGATAATCATATCAATGCCGCCAGAGCAGCCTTAGGTATTGTTCAATAAAATGATGTGAGGATACTTTTTTAAATGCTAAAATAGGAGTTCGATTGGTGCCACTTAAGAGTATCATTGATTTCTATTTTAGCCAGTATCCTCCACTTTTAGGAGCTCCTCGAAACTCGATTTTATGATCATCTCTTAAGATTTTGAGCCACCGCTCTACTATCTTGACAGGAACTAATAGCTCGTTTACTAAAAATGGTGCACGCTTTCCTGGATTAGTTCTTATCTGATTAAATAGTAGATTTACTCCCTCACTTACTCCCTCATTAGATTCGAAAAGTAGCTTTGATGAGACAATAACTCGAAAACCGTGCTGGAAATTTTCAAAGACAGGGGGACGCAGACCATAGGATGCGAAGCCTTCTTGGATTCGTTTGATGCCTGACCCATATTTTTCAATAAAATGCGCTTCTTTGAACGTGGCAGATATCCTTTTATTGCGCGCCCATGGCGAGTAATCTTCACGAAGAAGCTGATCAATCGTTAAGTTATCAGCTAAACCACCTGGATTGAAAAACTCTATGGAATTGTAATACACCCTGATTATGGAATCGGCAAATTAATTTGGACTTGGGTGAAAAGGGCGTTTATTCTTCCTATTACGT
>JAAYFL010000159.1 GCA_012728235.1 Synergistaceae bacterium | reverse complement strand
TCCTTATTTAAGTGTTCCTCTATGGTTTTCCTTATCTGTTGCTCCTTTATAGCCAAATCGTCTACATCACCAATTGGCTTTCCTATACGTAAAATATCTGCTTTGCTTGTAAAGTCAACATATTCATTTCCTTCTTCACAGTAAATCTCATTGACAATATATCCTTCGTAGACATCACGACCTTTAGACTTATCATAAAGGTCATCGCCTTGTCTTACTACTATTGGTTTACGCTTAACTACTCCTTTATTATCTTTAACATCCAGCTCTATTCTTGCTGTTATAGGAGACTTCTTATTGTTTACGGATAAAAGCTTCAAGTATGCGTTATTGTGGTAGTCCTTGGTTTCAAAGCCTGCTACCTCAATTTGCTTTACCAGCTCTAAATTATAGCTATCTACTGCATCCAGCTTATAAACAAGATTATGCTTTTCAACATGGGTCGCAGAGTAGCGTAAGGTACATAATGGATTAAGTGACTTAATGGCTTCTTTAGACTTAGGAGTGGTATCTACTGATTGTGGCTCGTCTATAATAACAAATGGTCTTGTTTCCTGTATCAGTTCAATAGGTTTCATACCGTTTAATCTATCATTAGGTCTATGAATGATATTGGCTTTGTTTTCTTTGGTTGGGTCAGTGAAACTCCTTCTAAAGGCGTCTATATTGATAACCATAATCTCTATATTATCGCTTACTGCAAAACTTCTGACCTGTTCCAATTTACTGCTATCATAGATAAAGTAGTTATAAATTGTATTATCAAATAAATCCTGAAAATGCTCTTTTGTAATCTCTAAAGACTTATAGACCCCTTCTTTAATAGCAATACTTGGGACAACGATAATAAACTTAGAGAAGCCATAGTTTTTACGTAGCTCAAGTATTGTACGCAGATAGACATAGGTCTTACCTGTACCCGTTTCCATATCTATATCAAAGTCATATTTCCCAGCCTTTAGGCTCTTTGTCTGTGGTAGACCATTCCTCAGCTGAATTTCTTGCAAGTTTTCTAAAATCTCATCTTCATCAAGTTCAAGCCTGTTACCGATACCATTGGTACTATCATACAAGCCTATTTGCCCATTATAGGGTGCTACTGTAAAGTTTGTCTGCATTGGGGTTTGACCTCTAAACAAATCAACAATGGAGGCTATGGCTTGGTGCTGATATTCTAAGTTTTTATCAAATTGCAATTTCATTGCTTTAACCCCCTTATCGTACCCTCAACCATTGAAGATATCAGAGTTGAAGAAACCTCTTTTATAACATCCATAACCATTGGCAGACCTTTGTCTTTTATAATATCTTTGGTATTGTTCCAAATGGTATCCTCTCGAATTTTATCTAGAAAATCATACCCACTATTTGTTAAGTTGCCAACAGAATAAAATAAGACCTTTGCTCCTTGTCCGCCACGATGAGGTTTGTACGAATTTATAAGTCCAGCTTCATATAATAGTTGACAACGGTCTGCAATTAATGCCATATCATATCCGTCTATTGGAACACCATGAATTAATAGATTTCCAGCCGGGAAAACTTCTTCTATTTTAAATAGTATTTTTCTCATTAAATCCATATCTCTTTGCATATGTGCACCTCCTTACAAAGTTATAAATTCTTCAATTCCGCCGGATTTAAGTATCTCCTTGATATTGGTCTTGTTACTATCTGTCTTAAAACCATTATCCTTAAATACAACTCTGGTGCTCTCAGGTGCTAATTCTTTTACCTTTTCTAAAATGCCTTTAGCAACTTCTGTTGTAATCTCATCGTCAAGGCAAATCATCAGCATACCAAATCCAATAGAATAAACCTTCTTCTGTGCAAGAATAAACTCATCAACTGGATAGGTTAGGTCAAGACCGTATTTGAGCATTATCTCATAGACAACATCCAACTCTGTTCTACCTTCCATATAGTTATCTACATAATCCAATAAAGATTGTTCCAAATTATCATAGTCGGGTTGCCACTTGCGGATATTAGAAGTGTCTAGTTTCAAAACCTTAAAGCCAATATCAAGATTTTGTGCTTCTAGCCCTTTTTCTTCCTTTATTTTCTCACCTGCACGACGAATACGCTCTTTGCCTATCTCACAGATATTCATAAATCCAGCTTTGTAGGCTTCATCTTTTTCGTCTGTAGTCTCTGGTAACTGAACCATAATAAATTTACGATTGCCACCATCTTCAGCGTTAAGTTGCATTACAGCATCAGCAGTTGTGGCAGAACCAGAAAAGAAGTCTAAAACAACATCTTCATCCTTAACTTTACAAACTTCCATTAGGTATCGAATCAACGATGAAGGCTTCGAATAATTAAACGGGATTTCTAGTTCACCAAGTTCATGCGAACCACGCTGATTAATATGGTCTTCAATGAAACTATTAGGCTTTGCTGATGAATTATCAATTACATCTTGCAAATATGTCTTTGTAAAGACATTCCATTTTGCAGGCGAGCCATCTTCCGTTACTAAGTTAGATGAACGAACAGGTTTAACAACAATCTTATCTTTTTCTGCTTCAAACTTTGTTCTTGTCCATCTCCAAATGCCATCACCTAACAAAGGACGCTCAGGTGGAAAAGTTTTACCTGGTGGAATTACCCTCGTGCCATCAGGACAATCAATCCAGAATCTTTGCTCTGGGTTTCTATTTTGAATAGTTGACATATATAATCGAACTAACTGATATCGCTCGCCTTTCCTTGGTCCATCTTCTTCAACTATGTTATATGCTTCAACGTTAGCTCCTCCAAAAAATGGCTCAGCACAAACAATATTCTTTGTATAAGTAAGAAGATAATCAAAATTAGGCGCCCAAAAGTCTCCTTTATTGTTACTTTTCTTAGTTATCCTGCCAGCACATCCAATAAAATTATCTTCTCCAAACACTTCATTACAAATTTTCTTTAGATTATCAACTTCATTATCATCAATACTTATAAAAACAACTCCATCTTCTGCAAGCAAATTCCTTGCTAATCTTAGTCTTGGATACATCATATTAAGCCAGTCTGTATGATATCTACCACTTGCCTCTGCATTTGTGCTTAGTCTATTGCCATCTTTATCTACTTGCCCTGTAATTCTCTTGTAGTTTTCAAGGCTATCATGAAAGTCATCCTTATAAACAAAGTCCTTACCCGTATTATAGGGAGGGTCTATATAAATCATTTTAACCTTGCCGTGGTAACTCTTTTGTAAAAGTTTTAATACCTCAAGGTTATCCCCCTCTATGTAAAGATTCTGGGTAGTATCCCAATCCTTGCTTTCCTCTTTACAAGGTCTTAATGTTCCTAGGGAAGGTGTTTGAGATAAACGTAAGGCTCGTCCTTTGCCATTCCAAGTAAAGTTGTAGCGT
>JAAYFL010000158.1 GCA_012728235.1 Synergistaceae bacterium | reverse complement strand
TTTTGCATTTTTGTAGATTGCTCAAGCTGCTTTTGCACAAAAATCTTTTCATAGGCCTGCACATAGAATAGTACACGTTGCAAACTTTCAAGTACTAAATCATAAACAACCTTTTCCCGAATGTAGTGTGCCGAGCAGTTATCCGAATTCTTGCGATAGGTGGAGCAAAAGAAGTATGCACCCTCAGGTCTATAGTTGTTCGTCACGCTGTAATACAACTTCCCGCCGCAATCGGCACAATACAAAAGCCCTGAAAATATACTTACTTCACCTGTGCGGTTTTGTCTGCGTTTGTGACTTCGTAGCTCTTGCACCAACTCAAACGTCTCATCGCTAATGATTGCTTCGTGCGTGTTTTCAAACACCTTCCACTCGTCTTTCGGGCGTTCAATCTTCTTTTTATCTTTGAACGAACGTGTTGTAGTGCGGAAATTGACGGTATGTCCGCAATATTCTAGCCGTTGCAATATGTTTGAAACCGTTCTCGCAGCCCACCTATGTGGAACTGCGGGCAGTGCAGTAGTCTTTCGCCCTTGTGTTTGCCAATGCTCCGTTGGTGTAGGAATCTTGGCCTGATAAAGCTGTTTTGCAATCTGCGTTGGGCCATAGCCATCAATACAAAGTTGAAAGATTTTTCGGACAATTTCAGCGGCTTCTTCATCAATGACCCATATGTCCAAACCACCTGAACTCTTTTTGTAGCCATAGGGAATGACTGTTGTCAGCGGTTTACCCGACATTCCCTTATCATGCATTACAGCTCGAACCTTTTTGGACGTATTCTTTGCGTGCATTTCGTTGAACCAGTCCTGGACAGGAAGGAAGTCACTAAGCCCTTCTGATGTGTCGATACTATCCATAACTGCAATATATCGCACATCCAAACGTACGAAATCTTCTTCAAGTAACTGGCCGACGACTAGGCGATTCCTGCCAAGTCTTGAGTGGTCTTTGACAATTATCGTTCCGATTTGTCCTTGCTCTGCAAGCTCCATCAGTTCCATAAATGCCGGTCGGTTGAAACTGACTCCGGAATATCCGTCGTCTACAAAGAATTTTGTGTTTGCAAAGCCGTTTTCTTTTGCGTATTTAGCGAGAATTGATTTTTGATTTTTAACGCTGTTGCTCTCACCTTGCAGCTCGTCATCCCGTGATAATCTGCAATAGAGAGCGGTGATTTTGTTTGACTGTCTGTTCAAAATTTACTCCTTTCTGACAGTCGGATATGATTTTGTAGTTTCGTTATACTACTTTATCCGAGTTAACAATTCAACGTCTTAGCTTGGCAAATTAGTCATCGATACCCAGAAGCCTATCTATTTTTTGCTTTAAGTTCTCACCGTTACGCTCACTAAAATGCGTGCGGACGACATAATATATGCCACCGATTTCTTTAACAAAGTCTGTATCTTTCGGTTTTGAAAAGGTAGCAAAGTATGAGATACGCTCTTCTTTTGACATAGAAAGCAGCATCTTATCAATCTTGTCCAGTGCTTCTCGGAGAGAAATATCCTCGTCAAATTCTTCATTTGTAGTAATGTCTATATAGCTGTTCATAGTAAAACTTCTCGCAAAATTGGGATTGAGAGAAAATATCCTTTCACTATATAGCCCTTGGGAAGGTCAGATTTTCTCCTTTACTTAGAAATATTTTTTATTTCTTTACTTGT
>JAAYFL010000157.1 GCA_012728235.1 Synergistaceae bacterium | reverse complement strand
CTGGTTCAAACTGGCTGGCAGCAGGTGGGAGCTAAGAAGTACTACTTTGATGAAGATGGCAGGCAGCTAAAGGGAGACCAGGGTCTAGTGGACTTTAAGAGGGACCCCAAAAAAGGCCTTACCATTACTAGTCAGATAATAGATGAAGCTTATCTTTATACAAATTTAGACACTGATGAGGTGCCAAAGCTTTCTAGTGCTAAAAGTTATTTTGAGTTTCCAAAAATTGAGGGCCCAGGGAATTTTGTAAAGACTGCAGAGGATCTGATAAATGAGGGGCACTTTGAATATGCCTTTGATAGATGGCAGTTAATAAAGAAGGATCATGAAGAGCATGAGCTTTATGAACTGGGGTATGTTACCTTATTTAATAAGAATGTAAGGGTTTTTGACTCAGGAGATGTAAGTACTATTATCATAAGGCAGGATGAGCAGTACTATAATGGTGATTACGACATGTCCTTTGCTACAGCTTTCTTTATTGATAATTATAGCGGAAAGCTTCTAAGCAGTAGAGAGCAGATAGAGTCTCTTGGAGAAGACCCAGACAAGGTACTTGAAACTGTAAGAAAAGTTGTTAACTATCAGTTAGGAGGAGGTCCTGGCTCATTTGTAGAAGGACCAATCACTGGTGAGAAGGGCTCCTTTGAGGATAGGTATAATAAAGGAGAAATCACCTTTACCAGTCCCATGGAAGATATAGATAATGAGCTTGTCTTTCTTCTTGTAGAGGATGGAGAGGTTTATATTTCAGCCTTTGTCTTCTATGAGTATATTGAAGAGGATGAGTTATATTCTTATCCTGTTATTGGCTCCTCCACTCTTATTAGAATCCCCCTTGACTATGAGGGGCCGGTACAAAGGATTTATGAAAATTCTGACTTCTATGAAGTTGACCATAGTGAGCTTGTAGAGAGGGATGAGGCAAAGCCCTTCAGTGGCATTTTTGATATCTACCATTTCATTTATGAATAGTAGCAAGTAAACTTATTGGTCAGCTGGAGCCTCCAGCTGACTTTTTTATGGTTATAATGAGCTAGGTACCTAACATGGTTAAGAGGGCTTTTATAGGAAGAAAGCATTTAAATGCAGGACAGGGGGGTAAAAGATGAAGTTCACTCTTGCCCTTTGCAAAATGAAAGCAGAAGGGAAATGATGGACTTTTTTATTGATATAGACCTCTGTACTTCTTTACCTAACCCCTATCATATGATAACATCGGAGTAATATATACCATCTAATCATATACAACTTTATTTATTATTTGTAGCTATATGGGTGGTGAAAATTTAAGGAGGCTTAGTGTGGAAAAGAAACTGTCCTTTGGAAAGTCACTGATAATAATTGGCTTCTTACTACTTTCTATTTTTGTTGGTGTTATCATTTGGGAGCAGGATCCCCAGATTCCTATTGTACTGGCAACTGTCTTTGCAACGGTCTTTGCCATGGTAAATGGCATTAAATGGGAGGCACTGGAAAAGTCAATTATTGAAAACATAGTTAACATTGTTCCATCCATTGTATTTCTTCTAGCCATGGGAATTATGCTGGGTACCTGGCTGCACTCAGGAGTTGTACCTACTATTATCTACTATGGCTCAAAGATTATTTCACCTAAGCTTCTGATACCTACTACCTTTCTACTAGCTTCAGCCACCTCCCTTACTACAGGGGACTCCTGGGGTACAGCGGGTACAATTGGTATTGCCCTACTAGGTATTGGTATTAGCTTTGGAATACCTGCTCCTATTATGGCAGGGGCCATAGTGTCTGGTTCCTACTTTGGAGATAAGCTTTCCCCCATATCTGATACCACAGTTCTGGCTGCAGGGGTTAGTGAAGTTGATGTATTTGAGCACGTTAAGTATATGCTGTGGACCACAGTTCCCAGTATGCTGATTGCAACTGTTGTCTATTTTTTCCTGGGGCTTAAGCACGCTGGCAATGTGGATCTGGCCCAGATTAGTGAGCTCCACATGCTTTTAGAGGAGACCTTTACAATTAGCCCAATTCTACTCCTGGTGCCTGTTAGTGTAATAGTTATGATTGCAAAGAAGGTTAACCCTGTGCCTGCCCTTATGGGTGGAGCTCTTCTTGCTGCAGTCTTTGCAATGATTTTTCAGGGTGCCAGTCTCGCTGAAGTTGTAGAGGTTATGCACTATGGGGTGGAACTTGATACAGGTTATGAACTTATAGATGAGCTTATAGCTGGAGGAGGTCTTGACTATGTTATGTGGACCATATCTCTGGTTCTAGTGGCCATGACTCTTGCAGGGGTGCTGGATGCTTCTGGGGTAACTGAAGCAATTGTTGGAAGGATTCTAAGACTGGTCAGAAATACAGGAGACCTAATCTTAGCCACGGTTGTTTCATCGATCTTTCTTAACATAGCTACAGCTGACCAGTACTTAGCCATTATCTTCCCCGCCAAAATGTTCAAGGAAACTTATAAGGAGAAGAATCTAGATCTTAGGGTGCTATCCAGGACCCTAGAGGATGCGGGTACCCTAACCTCACCTCTTTTTGCCTGGAACACCTGTGGAGCCTTTATAAGTGGAGCCCTGGGGGTTAGTCCACTGGCCTATTTACCCTATGCCATCCTAAACTGGCTAAATCCAATTATTGCCATCATCTATGGCTATACAGGCTTCTCAATTAAATACACCAATGAAGAAGTGGTAGCGGAGGGTTCTGAGGAATAGTAATAGGCACCCTATCATCCTATAAAAGCACACAGACAGGGGCTTAGATTCCGCTTGCCTAGGAGGAGGTTTAGTATAACCGGATAAATAGCATATTTCTGTTAGAAGAATCTTTTAAAGGAATAAAGAAGCCATTTATTAAGTAGGTTACTAGCAAGGGGACTAAGATGGTCAAATCGTAAGTATATATCATCTTTTTCGCCCTTGCTTATTTATCGAGATAAAAGATCAATAAAGCCAAGCTTAATTTGAGTTGAATTTTTCTTTCCAAGTCAGGTAGGTACCTAAAAAGCCTAGGAAAAAGGAATAGGGAGTGATGAGTATTGTCTAGCATACTCATCATGGGCTTGGCTGGATATTTTTTTAGGATGCAACCTTTAGTGGCTCTTTCTTTTTAATAGTGTACACAATTTAAAAAAAGTGACTTGAATAAAGGAAAACCAGCGCCGTAAGATGAAGACGCTGGTTAATAGCAAGAACTTGTAGCCTTAGCTCAAGCCGTCATTTTTAAGGACGACTATTTCTTAGCTATAGGTATTTTTAACTTTATTATAATTTGAAGGTCTAGGTTAAAGAAGTTTTTACTTGCCAGGGATAACTGGATTAAGGTTATTTTTCTCCTAGAGCCTCCTATACTAGGCTATTAATAACTAGATAGTTTATTTATTTTAGAAGTGGTTCATCCCATAATTTTAGTAATTGGCCAAGCCCCAGTTCCTTAGCTTTTTCATAGCAGGTATATCCCCAAGTAACATCATAAATTGGTTGCCCGCCCATAACAAAGAAAATAATCTCGTCATCATTTTTTCTACCTTTACTTTGATCTACAACAATATCTCCAAGATCGGTAATAAAGTCTTTTGTTATTTCTCCTTCTTCAATCCAGTCAAGTAGATACCTATCTAAAGTTACGGATCCTATTTCAGTATAGGGATAATCCAGCTCATCTCGGTAGGCCTCATACATCTTCCAGTTGTCAACCACCACCCTAGACCTATTTATGACAAAGTCTTTATCAAGTATAATGGCCGCAGGAAGGGAGACTAGGGCTCCTTTTTTTATCCATTCTTCCTTAAGCTCTGGTGTAACTTTACCTGAAGCAGCTATATTTACGATATCGCTATCCCTAACCGCTTCTTCCATGCTATCGACAATTATTATCTCTTTGTACTGTGGATAGGTTTCTTCAATAAACTTTGCAAGAGCTTTGGAAGCTTCCTTATTAATATCGAAAATCTTAACTACTTCGAGGTTTGGATAGCCTTCTGAAATACCCATAAAAGAAGTTCTTGCAATTGGGCCAGCTGCTACTAGGCCCAGTACCTTTGAGCCCTTTCTGGTTAGATACTTTGCACCTACACCAGGTATGGCACCTGTTCTATATGCACTAAGTAGATTCGCTGATTGAATAGTTAGAGGAGCACCTGTTTTTGCATCATTTAGTATTGTTAAAAGAATTGATCTTGGTAAGCCTTTCTCCAAATTTTCGCGGTTTGAACCATACCATTTTTCTCCACAAACGTTGAACCTTCCCCCTACATAGGAAATCATTGACATAAATCGGCGGTCAGGGCCGGCTAAAGGCATGTTTGGAAAATCTGATTTTTCAGGAAAAACAATCATCTGCCCATGAGAGTTGGCATTTTTTCCCCCCATTAAGTAATCTCCTGTACCTAGGAGCTCATAGGCTTCTTCCATTACCTCGACGCACCTCTTCATGTCTGTAACACCAGCTTTAATCATATCCTCTTCATTTAGAAAAAGAATCTCGATTTTTGGATAACTCATAACAACTCCTTTTTATTATTTTTATTTGGGTAGATCCCATTTACTATATTGCATAGGTGGTAGTTTCCTTCAAAGTAGTTCTTAATATTTTCTGAAACTTCTCTTCTCCCATCCTCCATAGATGAATTTGAATAAAAGGCACTATGGGGTGTAAGTATAAGATCTTCTCTATCAAGTAAGGGATTGTCCTTAATACTTCCCAGCTCATCATCTAGGACATCTAATGCAGCTGCGCTTACTTGGCCTCTATCTAAGGCACGGGCTAGGGCAGCTTCATCAATAATGGGACCCCTACCTGTATTTATGATTTTAACTCCTGCCTTCATTTTTTCAAAGGCTTTATCATTTAGCATATGGTGGGTACTTTCATTAAGAGGAAGATGAATACTTATATAGTCAGCTGATTGGTATAGGTCGTCAAGCTCTACTTTTTTAACCCCATATTGAGCCATGGTTTTTTCATCAACAAAGGGGTCGTATGCTAAAATTTCAGGGCCAAAGCCATTAAGCCTTTTAGCTACTAATCTGGGTATGTTTCCAAAACCTAGTAGCCCAACCTTTAGAGTTCCGAGCCTTGATATATCTGGAACAAAATTATAGTTCCATTTCTTGTTAAATTTAACTTGATTATTGTGTGGAACGATTCCTCTATTCAAGGCAAGTAGTAGAGCCAAGGTATGATCAGCTACTTCATTAATACAGTAATTTCTTATGTTGGTAACAGTTTTTCCCAGAGCTTGGCTTGAAGGGATATCAACGCTGTTAAAGCCTATTGCCTTAAAAGCAATAAGTTTTAGGTTTTCGAGCTCTATTAAAACTCTAGATGTTAGTGGCTGATAACCACATATAATTGCATCTGCTTTTTTGCATTTTTCAATTAGTTCATCTTCTGTTAGGCAAACTATTTCTTCTAAGTGATATTCTGGGCCTAGTATTTCTTTTTCAATAGATAAATCGCCGCTTCCATTGTATGTTCTTATAACATGAATTGCCATTAACTAATCACCTCCATAAAATCTTCTAGCTTATCAGCCTTGGCATAGCCAAACTTATTTACCATTTCAACCAGCTGAGCTTCAAGACCAGGATTTATTGGTATTCCCTTATGAGTATACTCTTGATAGAAGCGTGATTCTATCTCACCGGGGATTAAAATCTCAGTAAACCCAGGGGCTAAAGAGGAATTTTTAATTTCATCCAAGTATTCATTTACAAGCCTTTTAAAGATATCAAGGGGTAAGAATTTTGATACATCAATAGCTATGTGCAGATGTCCGATTTCTTTTAGATGGCTATTATCATGCTTGTATGACATACTCTTCAAGTCCTCTTTTATTCCTGCTGATAAGATGCCAGTGAGTATTTCAATTATTAGGGCTAAAGCATAACCCTTGTGCTGGGCCATAGGTAGGATAGCTCCTTTAAGGGCTTCCTCAGGATTAGTGGTTGGGTTTCCATTTTTGTCAATGGCCCAGTTGTTTGGGATGTCAAATCCTTCTTTGCCTGTGACAAAGATTTTGCTAAAGGCTGTGATACTAGTAGCTATATCTAATATCACTGGAAAATCACCTGCAGAGGGAATACCAACTGTTATAGGATTTGTCCCCATAATTGGATTACTACCTCCAAAGGGGGCTACATGATGAGTGGTATTAGTCAGGCTAAGGCCTATGAGGCCTTCCTGGGCAAATCTCCAAGCATAGTAGTTGCCAACTCCATAATGATAACTATTACCTACACTACAAACACATACACCTTCCATTAGGGCTATTTCTATCACTTTATCAAGTATAATTGGTCCAGAGACAATTCCTAAACCACCATCAGCATCAACGGAAAGAAGATTGTTAGTTTTCAAGGAGAATTTAATATTTGGGTTAGGATTAATGCTTTTATTTAGAAACTTGTTAGCGTAGGTTGGTAGTCTAGAAAGTCCGTGGGATCTTACTCCTGTTAGATCTGATTGAGTTAAGACGGTGGCCCCTCTTTTTGCATCACTATCCTTTATTCCCATATGACCCAGGAAGCTTACAATAAAATTTATTTCCTGGGCTTCAGTTATCCTTTTCAAAACCTTCCTCCCTTAGTTCATCTACGATATCCTTTAAAGCGAGGAGGCATGCATTTATATCATTTGTAGACACATAACCCATAGTCCCTATTCTAAATGTATCATCGGCTATAGGCGGAAGACCCCCACCTACAATTATATTTTTCTTTGCTAGTCTTGCTACTATTTCCTTTGCTATGCCCTTGGCATAAACACAGACAAGGGAGAGAGAGGCATATTCTTTATCTTGAGGATAGATACTAAGCCCCATTTCCTCTACTGTCTTAATAATCATTTTTGCATGGTTAGAGTGACGCAAGTATACTTCTTCTATTCCTTCTTCAATTATCATATCTAAAGCTGCGTTGAGTCCCTCCATTAAAGTGATTGGGCTAGTGTAAACCATCTTGTAGTTATTGTTGTAGTCCCTCGCCCTGAGGAAATCAAAGTAGAAACCCGTGCTCTTATGATGCTCTACTCTATCCCAAGCCTTATCACTCACAGATACAAAGGATATACCTGGGGGGGTCATAAAGGCTTTTTGAGAGCTACTTACAACTACATCTAAGTTCCATTTATCAACTGGTAAGTTAATGGCACCCATTCCACTTATTGAGTCTATTATTGAGATAGCTTTTTTATCTAAAAGGAATTCGCCCAGTCCCTTAACGTCATTCATTACACCTGTGGTTGACTCGTTTTGAACCATTAGAACTCCTTTTACATCTTCATCGAAATAGGGCTTAATATCATCAGCCCCCGCTGAGCGTTCTAGTGGCACTTTAATAGCAACTGAATTTAAACCTAAGGCTAGTGCATTTTCATGCATTTGATTTCCGAAAAAACCATTCACTATGGTAAGGACTTTATCTCCTTTTGAAAAACAGTTCTGAAGAGCGGCTTCTATGGCACCAGTTCCAGAACATGAAAAATAAAGAAGGGGGTTTTTTGTTTGAAAAACCTGCATCATTTTTTCTTGTATTGATTTGTGCAGTAGGAAATATCTCTCTGTTCTGTGAGAATAAATTTCAAGGTCCATAGCTCTTCGAACTCTTGGAGGAGTTTCTACAGGGCCACACATAAGGTAGGTTTTCTTATTCATTTTATACTCCTAGAAAAGAAGCTCGACAAAAGTCGAGCCTCTAATAATTAATTTTCAGATAAAACATCCTCTACTGAATCTCTTCCTGCTAGTGGGACACTTGCATACCACCATTTAAATAGAAAACTAGCAGCAATTGCAGCTACTGTAATTGCTAGGAAAATCCCAGCAAGTGTAAATGCCTTTCCGCTTACCAGCATGGCTGGGCCTGCAGCCCAGGCAAACATTTCAAGAGGTGTAACAAGTGGGCCAACGATTGCTGTGTCGGTGAGAGTTCTTGATCTATTATCAGGGTCAACGATTCTAAGCAGGGTCATACCAATTGAAAAGACTCCAGTTGAATATCCATAGACAAAGATTGAGCGCTCGAACCAGCTGTTTTTATTCATTCTTGGGCCAAAATACATTAAATTTACTACTACAATTACGCAACCAAATAGCATTAATAATGTGAAGGGAACAAGGTACTCTAAAACAACAGCTATTTTAATTGAAGCTACTCCGAAAAAGACAAGATAGTCAGTTGCAGCGCTGCCCAGTCTTGTGATTAGATTGCTATCAACATATTTATATATACCTTTTTCTCCTTTTCCTAGAAGCACAAACAGAATTAATGATATTATGAAGGCTACTGTAAAGGTAGGAAGGTTAAGGCCGGTATATTTTGTGATGTATTGATTTATAACGTATCCTATTCCAGAAGGCACAAGTAGCAAGGCTAAGTGAAAAGCAATTGGATCTAATGCGATACTGGATATGGTTTCACTTGCTAATGAGCGTCTTGAACCAGGTCGAATTAGCCCTGTTCGCAGGTCATCTGGAATTCTTGAGAAGTCATCTACATACTGGGTATAGCCTTTCTTTGTAGCCAGGCGAATAAAGAAAAGCCCTCCAAAAACACCTGCAAGTATACCAATGGTAGCTGAAGTCATTGCTAGGTCCGTTGCTTGGGGCCATCCAAGTCCTGCAAAGGTTTCCCCGACTGCTGCAGCAGTTCCGTGTCCTCCAAAAAACCCTGCTGCTAGTATAAGACCGAATCCGTCGCTAATATTGGGTGCGATATTTACTAAAAAAAGTGATGTGAAGAATATAGGTAAAGACATTTGAAGTGATAGGGCAATTATTTTGTATAGTGCATGGGATCCCATGCGTTCTAACTCTGTTTTCATATCTTTTGCAGAAAAAGAAAATCCATTCATACCTACAGAGGCAAATACAAATATTGTTAGAACACCGGCATAGTTGCCTATTTCGCCAGAAAATGGAATAATTTTTAGCATTGTTGGGCCTAGGGCTAAGCCTAGAAAGCCCGCAAGTAAGCTGGCTGGAATAAAACTTTTTTGAACTACTTTTAATTTTGATCTAATAAGCATACCAATAAGGATTAGAATACTGGCATAACAAAAATCAGTAAGTAGAGAATAAACCGTCATAAATTCCTCCTATAATTTGATGAAAAAATCGGATTTTGATACAGTTGCTGGTGGGGCTGGATCTAGATGTTTATTGCTGAGTTCTAGTATTACTTCAGGTTGTATCCAAGGTTTATTTTGTACTGCGCTGGTTTCTTCGTGGGTTAGGTAACCTTTATATGCTGTTAGACTTCGTCTGAGATATCCGTCTCTTCTTAGTGCTTCTTCAAGACCTAAATTCATAATATTTCTAAAATGCTGTAGTATGGATCCGGAAAGAGCTTCTGATACACTTCTGGAAATTAGTGAAGGTATATTGCTGACGCCGTAGTGGACTATTCCCTCTTCAATGTATGTTGGATTTTCGTGGGTTGTCTCTCTAAAAGATTCAATTGCACCTGGGGAATCATTGGCAATATCTACTATAACTGAGCCCTTTTCCATTAGTTTTAGCATATCTCTAGTTATTAAGTAATCGGTATTTCCCTTAGGCCATTTGACAGAATTAATTATTAAATCTGTTTGTGGAAGAAGTCGTCTAATATTTTCACGAGTGGACATTTGAGTATTTATTCTTTCTGCATATAATTCCTGTAGGTTTTTTAAAGTACCTACATTAATATCCATTACAGTACACCAGGCACCAAGAGCCTCTAAAACGCGAAGCGCAGATTTGCCAACCAGTCCTCCTCCTAGTATAAGTACATTTATTCCAGGTGATCCGGCAAGGCCACTTACGAATTTTCCTTTTCCTCCTTGGAGGGTTTGCATATGGTAGAGTCCTAATAGGGCTCCCTGCTTTCCTGCTGCCTCACAGTTTAAAGAACCGTAGCGGTGAGAATCTTCTGCGGTGATAGCTATACATTTGCTTTTAAGTAGGGCATCAACTTCTTCTGGGTGAGAAGCAGGGTGAATGCAGCAATAGATAATTTGGTTTTCCCTAATAAGTGGGTATTCAACTGCTTCGATTTCTTTGACTTTAGCAAGGAAGTCGCAAGTTTTATACATTTCTTCCATATTTGCTAGTATAGTACAGCCAACCTCTTCATATAACTTATTTGGGAAGCCAGCAGCTTCACCTGCGCCACTCTGTATGTATACTTGGTGGCCATCTTGTATTAATGTTGCGGCATCTGATGGAACGAGGGTTACTCTGAATTCTCCCTCTTTAATTTCTTTTAACACTCCAAATTTCATAATCTACCTCCTGTTATTCTTATAGCAACTTACATGCCAAAAGAAATATAAAAAAGGACCGAAAAAGGTCCTTTTTAGCATAAAAATATGTGAATGAATTGGATAAAAATATGGTAAAAGTGAGTTTTGGGCAGTGGTGCCCAAAAACCGGCATAGGGATTATAGGTTAATTTCGTACTTTTTAATTTTATTTTGTAGGGTTTGTCTGGGTAGGTCTAAATCTGATGCTGCCCTAGTAATATTGCCATTATGTTTGTTAAGGGCGGCTTCGATAATTTTAATTTCAAGTGATTCTAATTGTGGCACCAGTGCCGAAACTTGGGCGGTATTATCTGATACATGGTTATCGATAGATTTTAATTCGTTAATTTTATCTCTAAAATGCTGAACATCGATTATTTTTTCATTAGGATCTATCAGATTCATTACATATTCAGTGAGATGGCGGAGCTCTCTAGCATTGCCTGGCCAATCATAACCTCTAAGGAGCTGATATGCTTCATTAGATAAACCCTCAACATTCTTATTAAGATAGGTATTTAGTTTATCAACAAAGTAATTAAATAGTAGTTCAATATCCTCTTTGCGCTCCCTTAATGGAGGGATTGTAATGTTAAAAACACATAGACGGTAATAAATATCTTTTCTTATAGTTCCGTTATTAATGCATTCTTGAATTGGTACATTACTAGATGAAATAATCCTAACATTGAAATCTTTTTCTTCAGTTCCTCCTATGCGGCGGACTCTTCCATCTTCTAACACTCTTAGGAGCTTTGATTGTAGTGAAATGGGCATTGTATTTAGTTCATCTAAAAAAATTGTACCGCCCTCAGCAACTTCGAATAAGCCCTCGGCATCTACAGCACCTGTAAAGCTTCCTTTTTTAGTTCCAAATAGAATACTCTCTAGGAGACCTTCAGGTATTGCAGCGCAGTTAATTGGGATAAATGGCATGTCCCGTCTACTGCTGGCATTATGTATTGAGTGAGCAAATAGTTCTTTACCAGTGCCTGTTTCTCCGTATATGAATACCGAGGAAGAACTTTGGGATGATAATTCAATTTGTCTTTTGATTTCAAGTATTTTGTCAGAGCAAGTAATAATATCATCTAAAGTGTAATGGGCACGGTTACTTGCAAAGGTTTCAATCCCTTTTGACTTTTTAAATATTTCAGGCTTTAGTTTTCTATACTGGGCATTTTCTAACTTGTCTGGTAGTAGGGATTTAGATAGTTCTATTGACCCTACTACCTTATTATTCGATTTTATTGGGATAGAAATATTCATGGTGTCCTCAAAGGTCCCATTGAAATTATATAATAGTTGCTTTCTTGTCCTAATTATTTTTTCGAGTGCAATAGAGGTCATAAGAGTACTTGACTCCTCGCTTAAATTTGTAAATACCTCTGAAAGTTTTTTTCCAATTATTTCATCTTCTTTTGTTGCTTTAGGGTTTAAATCTGGGTTAAATTTGACGGAAAACAAGATGGTCCCTGCTTCATTAATTATGGTAATTCCATCAATATACTCCATTTCATCAAGAAAATCATATTTTTTCATTATTGACTAATCCTTTCATAAAAATTCAGGGTAAGGGGTTATGGCAAGGGTAGATTTAATAACTGAAAATTAAAAGGGTCCAATTAGATTATCTAATTTATATTAGTTTATCATATATGGTAATAGTAGGCTTTATTTGTTTGCATGCATGCAAAACAGCTTATAAAGTTTGTGTGTGTTTGTGAGTTAGTATATGCCAAAAACACAATAGGATGAGCGGATAAAAAGCTGGGCCAAATAACTGAGAGATTTACCACCATGTTTTCATATGTGAGAGATAAAAGCAGTAGGAATAGGCCTAGGCAAAGGCTTCAAAATTATAATAGAGATAAAATGTATGTAATCTAGTGTGAAAGCTTAGCTGTAGTAGTACATCTTTACACATAAAAAAAGCTTCCCTAACCCTTGGAATTGCAGGGTTTGAGGAAACTTTTTAAGACTTATGACTGTCAAAGTCTAGATGAAAGCTCTATAGGATGTATTAGGATAATCTTTGGTATTAATGTGGTATTTTTATAGACTAGTTAAAAACAATTTGTGGCCCTCATTATCATCAAATTCAATTCTTACCTTCTTTGGTAGCTCACAGGTTAGGTCTATGAAGATAGGGCTTATGATTAGGATCTCTTCCTGGTTTCTAAAGGGTTCTAGGTCTACTAGTAGCTTAGAAACTAAACTAATGAATTTTTCCAGTTCTTCTTTAGTGGTGATTTCTGGGCCATTTAGATAGTAGTGAACTAGTCCGCCTTCTGCGTCTAATTGGCTGCAGTCTTTGTAGTTATCTGCAAAGTCCTTAATTACTTGTAGGCCCTCTTTTGTGACCTTAAAATCATCAATATATACTGTCATATCAAGTGGGCTGAGTTCAAAATCTACTAGCTCCTTAATTTCTATTTCTACTTCTTCTACAAGACCTCTGTAGGGTTTATTGTCATGAAAGCCATAGTAATAAACTAGGCTGTTGTCATCAAGGTTACTCAGCTCATCTTCTATGATGAAGCTATGCTCTATGCTGGCTAGGATATCATCGCTAGCTTCTTCAAGATAAGCGGATAAGTGGAGGGGGCTATCAGCTGGGGCAGGTCCGTATCTGAAGTTAGTTTTCTTATCATTAGCTTGTTCATAATTTCTTTCGGTGACAAAGGAGGTCTCTAGAACAAGCTCATCACTGCTATCTATTTCTATAATAAAATTTTGAAGTACTTCTTTAAGAGGTGCTTCATCATCTATTGGCCAAGTAGCACCATCTAACTCTAATGATAAAAAGTCAATTGCATAGGCCTTAGGTAAACCAAGGATCTGGTTTTTAACTAAATCAATTAGCTCAACCGAGCCACTATTTCTAGCTTCTTTTAAATTCAGTTTAGTGGTCTGTAATACATAGAATGTTGCAGACATATAGTTCCCTCTTTCCTTGATATTTCTTATTTTTATCAATTGTATAACAAAATATTACCAATAAAATATTACAGCATCTAAAATGAGAAGTAAAAACAAATTAAGGGTCTTTTGATCGATTGAATGCATGAAAGATATTCAAAAGGAAACAATTTTTAAGACTAACTCTATTAAACAGTAAAGGGGCGTTTTTGTTATAGGAATGGAATAAGCAAATTGATTTGTTTAATAGGTTTCGCGGGGAGCAATACTGTTTTTTGTTTTTGGCAATTAGATAATGCACTGTGTATTATTAAATTACCACAGACAAATACTGCTATTATTTATTTTGTTTTTAATTCCCAAATAAAGTTGTTTCAATTTGTATATTCATATATGCGAATTTCAGTAGTGGTCTTATAAGGAGATTTACATAAAAATGTTTGGAAAATTAAAGGAGCCTTTTTTCCATGTATCAGGTATGATAGAAAACATGATTAAAGATATTTTAAACAATTTTGTAGTTGTGTATATGCTAAGAGCATTACAATAGTTAGTTCCGAAAATAAAGGGTGAAGAAAACTTATAGTAAAATAAGGGTAGGTAGATAAAATAAAACGGTGATATATATTTGTCAATTTGATGATAAACTATATTATAGTTATATATAAAAACACGATAGTTACCAACGATAAATCGAAATACTAAGTTCAAAAATTTCATGATATAATCTATTATAAGTTGATGTTTGTGAACTTGTTTTAAAGAAACAGGTTTTAAAACTGGCTTTTGGTATGAATTTATTTATGAAGGGAGCTTAGAATGAAGAAGAATTTTAAAATTCTGTTGATGATTTTGGTAGTGTTGTTGGTAGTTACTGCATGCTCGGGTGGTTCAAAAGAAATAGGAACTGAGGGGGATAAAGATACAGTTAGGGTTTACTGTGAGGGCGTGTGGACTACTTTGGATCCACATGGTACAGGTGCAAATGCATACACTAACATGTATCTATCTAATCAATTTTATGAAAGCTTAGTTTATGTGAATGATGGAGGCGAAATTGAGCCTGTGTTAGCTACAGAATGGTCTGTTTCTGATGATGGATTAGAATATATTTTTAAGTTAAGAGAGGGTGTTAAATTCCATGATAGCGAAGAAATGACTGCATCAGATGTGGTTTATTCCTTTGAAAGAGCTATATCAGAGCCAACTTTAGAGACATATTATGCGCCTATTGCTAAGGTTGAAGAGATTAATGAGTACGAGGTTAAGATTACACTTAAAGAAATTTTCGCACCATTTGTTTCATATATGGAATACATACCTATAGTCAGCGAGAAGTATGCCAGTGAAAACTCTCTTTTAACTACTGAATGTGGAACTGGAGCCTATGAGTTAGTCTCAATTGATTTGAACACAGAATGCAAAATGAAGGCCTTTGATGATTATTGGAGAGGAAAAGCTTCCATTGAGAATGCAATTTTCCAAGTAATAACTGAAGGAACATCTGCGGTTGTGGCTTTAGAATCCGGGGATATTGACTTTATGTTCTGCTATAATGTATCTGCTTTTAAGCCATTAGAGGAATCTGGGAATTTTAACACTAGCTTGACTGCAACATTCCATACAGCAAATATCCTTATGAACAATAAGGTTGCACCACTAGATAACAAACTTGTAAGACAGGCACTTAGCTATGCAACTGATAGAGATGCAATGATAGAAATCGCCTATGAAGGGCTGGCAGCGCCTACTTATTTAATGGCAAATCCAAGTGCCTTCGGTGTTAGTGAGGAACAGTTCTATAATCGATATGAATTCGATTTAGATAAGGCAAAAACACTATTGGCAGAAGCTGGATTTCCTGATGGGCTTGATTTAGGTAAGATGACGGTTATAAGTGGCTCATACCATGAGAAATATGCTCAGGTTTGGCAAGAGAGCTTGGCGAAAATTGGTGTAAAAGTAGAGTTAGAAGGGTCTGAGTCAGCAGTTGCTGATGCCACAGAGCATAATTACATAACTTGTACAATGGGTAATGGATTTTCTTCTGATTTTGCTTATAATTCTTCACATTATACTCCTGATAATATGGCGAACTATGATAATGCTGAGGTAACACGCTTGTTCGCTGAAGCTGCAAAAGAATTAGATGAAGAAAAGAGAAAAGAACTTTATAGTCAAGTGATAGATATAATTTATGATGAGTGTCCAAATATTCCAATCTTTAACAAACAAATACCTTGGGTATGGAATAAGGATCTTAATGCTAATCCTCATTTAAACTCTGGGCATCCTTATTATATCTTTGAGATGAGTTGGAACGAATAAGCTAACTCCATACTCATATGGGAGTCGACTGGCATCGACTCCTTTATTCATTATATTACTTAAAAGTAAGATAAGAGGTATTTTATGTCTAGGTATGTTTTAAAAAGATTGCTTCTCTTAATTCCTGTTCTCCTAGGAGTAACCTTTATTATTTATACAATAATGGCAATCCAACCAGGTGATCCTGGGAGAATGATATTAGGAGAAAATGCTTCTCAGGAAGCGGTTGATAAGCTTAATGAGCAATTAGGTGTTAACGAACCGTTCTTTACTAGATTTTTTAACTATGTTTACAATGCAGTTTTTAAGCTGGATTTTGGCACATCATATAGGACGAGTCAGCCAGTTTTTAATGATGTTTTTGCTAGGGCTGGAACTAGCTTTAAAATTGCTTTTAACGGAATGTTAATGGCCACAGTAATTGGGATCCCGTTAGGGGTTCTATCTGCTGTAAAGCAGTATTCACACATTGATACTTTCTCTAGAATTACAGCTATGTTAGCTGCTGCAATTCCTCCCTTTTGGTTGGGAATGATGCTAATATTTATTTTTTCTCTAAAACTACGTATTTTGCCATCTAATGGGATAGATTCCTGGAGGAATTTTATCCTTCCGATGGTTACACTTGGGATTCCCTATGCTGGCAGTCAGTTGCGTATGACAAGGTCAACAATGCTAGAGACGATTAGGCAGGACTATATAAGGACAGCTAAAGCTAAAGGTGTTCCTAATGGAGTAATAGTTTTTAAGCATGCTCTTAGAAATGCATTATTACCTATAATAACTATTACTGCCACTTCTTTCGGGGGTCTGTTAGGTGGAGCGGTAATCACTGAATCTGTTTTCTCTATGCCTGGTTTGGGAACCTTGATAGTTACAGGAATTAGGCAGCGTGATACCCCGAGTGTGCTAGCTGCAACGTTATTTCTAGCCTTTATGTTTGGAATTATTATGCTTTTTGTGGATCTACTTTATGCTTTTGTAGATCCAAGAATAAAAGCAAAGTATTCGAGGTAATTATGAGCAAAAATGAGAATTTGAATACCGAGCCCAATAAGCAATATGGTAAGAAAGAAAATAAGTTGCTGGATATATGGAAACGGCTGATACGAAACCCAGGAGCTGTTGTAGGGTTAATAATTATAATTGTTTTGGCTCTGTTTGCAATATTTGCTAATGTTATAACATCAGAACATCTTGTTACTGAGCAAAACGTAGCTATAAGGCTTCAACCACCCTCAAAAGAACATTGGTTTGGCACTGACAATTATGGTAGGGACTTATTTGCAAGAATAGTTTTTGGCGCGAGGATTTCTTTAACTATAGGTCTTTTTACAGCGAGCTTTTCTCTTTTAATAGGAGGAGTTTTGGGAGCTGTTGCAGCTTACTATGGTGGCCACATAGATAATGTTATTATGAGAATAATGGATATGTTTACAGCAATTCCAGGTACATTGTTGGCTTTGGCCATAGTTGCCGCACTAGGGGCCAGCATGGTAAACCTCTTAATAGCCATAACAATTGCCTCAATACCTGGCTTTGTTCGCTTAATTCGGTCTACTATACTAACCGTTGTAGAATCCGATTATGTTGAGGCCGCTAGAGCTTGTGGTACCAGTGATAGAAGGATAATACTAAGACATATCTTACCTAATGCTATAGGTCCTATAATTGTTCAAACCACATCTAGTGTATCAGGCATGATATTACAGGCATCTGGTTTAAGCTATATAGGAATGGGAGTTCAGCCTCCGAGACCTGAATGGGGAGCTATGATATCTGAATCAAGAGAGTTTATGAGGCAATTTCCATATTTAATGATTTTTCCTGGTGTCTGTATAATTCTTGCTGCTCTTTCATTCAATCTATTGGGTGATGGTCTAAGAGATGCCTTGGATCCTAGGCTGAGAGATTAGATGGAGGGAGAAATATGGATGCAAAATTGCTTACGATAAAGGATTTAAAGATTGTATATGAAAGTAACGAAGAAATAGTCAACGCTGTTAATGGCATTTCGCTTGATTTAAAAAAGGGTGAAGCCATAGGGATTGTTGGAGAAACTGGAGCTGGAAAAACTACCACTGCATTATCTATATTAGGATTATTACCTGAAAAAGTAAGTAAGGTTGAGCAAGGTGAGATTGTTTTCGATGGAAAGGATTTGCTTAAGGTCCCTGAGAGGGAATTAAGGGATCTATATAGAGGGGAAAGGATTTCTATGATTTTTCAGGATCCAATGACATCTTTGAATCCCATACTCAAAATAGGTGATCAAATATCGGAAGCTTTAATATATCATAATAAAGAAAAAAAGAGTAAAGATGAAATCGAAGATAGAGTTGACGAAGTATTAGAGTTGGTGGGCATTCCTAAAACCAGAAAAAATGAATATCCTCATCAGTTTTCTGGAGGGATGAAACAGCGGGTGGTTATAGCTATAGCATTAGCTTGTGAGCCTGAGTTACTTATAGCTGATGAACCTACCACTGCATTAGATGTGACCATACAAGCACAGGTTTTAAATATGATAGGTGAATTGAGAAATAAACTTAATACTTCACTAATAATGATAACCCATGACTTTGGAGTAGTTGCTCAAGTGTGCGATAAAGTAGCAGTTATGTATTCTGGTGAGTTGGTTGAAAAAGGGACGGTAGAAGATATTTTTGATGAAGAGAAGAACCACCACCCTTATACTATAGGTCTTTTTGGCTCAATTCCAAATCTAAAAGAAGAAGTAAAACGTCTTTCTCCTATTGAAGGGCTAATACCAGATCCTACAGACCTACCCAGCGGTTGTTTTTTCTCACCTAGATGTAAATTTGCCATGGATATTTGTTATAAGGAGCATCCAATTAGCGCAGTATCTGGGGAGCATGAAATAGCTTGTCATCTATATAATGGCCGCATCAAGGAGGCTACTGATGAGAAATAGTCCAATGTTAGAAACAAGGAATCTTAAAAAATATTTTCCGGTGGGTAAGGAGTATTTACATGCTGTGGATGATATAAACATAAAGATTTGCAAGGGAGAAACTTTAGGAGTGGTGGGAGAGTCGGGTTGTGGAAAGTCCACATTAGGAAGAGCAATTCTCAGATTATTAGAGCCGACTTCAGGAGAAGTGTTCTTTGAAGGAAAAGATATTACTGAATTGAATAGTAAAGAAATGAGGAAGATGCGTAGGGATATGCAGCTTATTTTCCAAGATCCGTATTCTAGCATAAATCCCAGACTAACCGTTTCTGAAATAATTGCAGAGCCAATGATAGTCAATAAAACATACCGCTCTTCGAAGGATTTAACAATAAGAATAAATGAATTAATGGAGACTGTAGGGCTAGCACCTAGGTTATATAATGTATATCCACATGAATTGGATGGTGGGAGACGACAGAGAGTAGGTGTAGCAAGAGCACTTGCCCTGGATCCGAAATTTATAGTTTGCGATGAACCGGTAAGCGCATTGGATGTATCGATTCAGGCACAAATTTTGAATTTATTAATGGATTTACAGGACAACCTTAATTTGACTTATATGTTTATTACGCATGACCTGAGCGTGGTAAAACATATATCTGATGAAATCGCTGTATTATATCTAGGGCAATTAATAGAGAAGGCGCCCACAATGGAGTTATTTAGTAATCCAAGGCATCCTTATACAAAAGCTCTTTTATCAGCTATACCAGTGCCAGATCTGAGCATGCGTGAGAGGAAAACAGAAGTGATAAGGGGAGAGGTAGTATCTCCTATAAATCCTAAACCTTGTTGTAGGTTTAGCTCAAGGTGTAAATATGTTCGAGATGGGTGTCTGGGACAAGACCCTCCACTAGTGGAAGTCAATGAAAATCATTTTTGTGCTTGCCCCTATCACGATAATTTATAGGTTAAAAGAAAGGTTTATTGGAGAAGCTCCAACAGCTAGGTAGATTCGCTTTAAAAAATCTTTAGCAAGCGGTGATAAGCTATGGTCTTTCTTTTTAAGCCAAGCTGTATCATAGGTGAATGATTTGTCTCTTAATTTAATTACACGGATGTTATCATAAAAATCGGTTGTACTATAAGCTTTCTCGTTATGTATGCCAATAAAGAAACCATTAGTTTTTGCTAAAATATTTTGCAGACTACCTGTGTCACTTATTACTAGAACACCAGAGTGTGGGAATGAGAAGTTCATATCAAATTCTTTATTACTTTCGACGGAGTTAGCATCAATTTCATATTTAATCATCGGAAATCCTTGAAGTTGTTGCATTGTTATATCCTCGTCATCTGAGTAGTATAATGGGTTGCCCCGTCCCACTAGGCAAATGCATTCATCGGAATTGATGACATTATATTCCAGGTTTTGATTTTTAGCTATTTGTTTATAATGATTATGTAGTTCGCTCCGAGTAACTATCAGTCCAACTTCCGATGTCCTGTTAATAACGTCTTTGATTACACCGCTGGTTGTTTTTTCGGTGAATTTGAAGCTAGAAATAACTTTTTTGTTCTCTGAAATAATATTGGTAAAAATCGAGCTTGCATAGAGTAAAAATTGAGAAGATATATGGAGCTGTTCCTCATTAAGTTCCATTGGTAGATTAATCACATTCTCATAAGTATCCAGTATTTCCCTTGCAGCCTTATAAAATTTCAATCCATAAGGTGTCAAAGAGATCCCATTATGAGAACGCTGGAAAATCTGTCTACCTATCTCTTTTTCCATTGAAGCTATGGATGAGCTTAGGCTGGATTGAGAGATATAAAGCTGTTTTGAAGCAGCAGTAATAGACCCCGCTTCACTTATAATGATAAATTGATATAGTTGGTCCATACGCATAATAAACACCTTTTTTTATATTAGAATCTAATTAATCATATCAAACAATCAGCTTTAAATCAATTAAGCTGAAATATTCAAAGGAGATGCTATGCTTGATATTTTAATAAAGAACGCAACTGTAATTGATGGTAGTGGTGCCCCTGCAAAGGAATTTGATGTGGGCGTTAAAGATGGAAGAATCGTTCTAGATGTGATTGGAAAAAGAACAAAGGAAGTAAAGGATGCTAGTGGATTGGTCCTTTGCCCAGGTTTTATAGAATCGCATTCCCACGGTGATAGATCTATAGGTGAATATGTTCCTTCTTTTAGTAAAATTTCTCAAGGAGTAACAACTGAAATAACTGGACAATGCGGAAATACTCCATTTCCAGTAGACCCAAAATTTTATAATGAATTCAAGTCTATTTCTAGCTTTGCAAGTATTTCTAATACAATACCCTTTGAAAAATTTACAAGTTTTTCTTCTTTTCTAGACTTTGTCAATAAACAAGACCTTTATCTGAATCAAGTCTTTCTTATTGGACATAACACCCTAAGAGCCTCTGTGATGGGAGTAGAAAATCGAAAAGCTACTCCAGAAGAACTTGATTTGATGAAAGATAGACTAAGTGAGGCAATGAAATCAGGAGCTAGAGGAATGAGTAGCGGTTTAATCTATGTACCCGGGGTTTATTCAGATGAGGAAGAGCTTGTTGAATTATGTAAAATTGTAAAACAATATGATGGGGTCTATGCAACACATATGAGAAATGAAGCCGAGAAGGTTGTAGAAGCTGTTGAAGAATCCATTAGAATAGCTGAGAAATCGGGAGTAAAATTAGTAATATCTCATCACAAAGTTTGCGGAAAAGGCAATTGGGGTTTTTCGAAAAATACTCTCAAATTAGTGGAAGAGGCAAATGAACGTGGAACATCTGTTTTAATGGACGTATATCCATATGAAGCTTGCATGACATCATTAAATATATGTATTCCACCTTGGCACTTTTCAGATGGCATGGAAGAGTTATTAAAGAAATTATCAGATGAAAAATGGAGAGAAGTAATTAAAAATGAAATGAATTCTCCGGAAAATAAATATGATAACTTTTATAAAAATAGTGGAGGGTTTAAAGGCGTATTTGTAGCTTCTGCGCCCAATACACCTGACGCACAAGGAATGTTCATACCAGACTATGCCAATAGTATCAAAAAATCAGATTTTGATGCTTATTTCGACCTTCTTATAGAAAACAGTGGTGGGGGAAATGGAATTTTCTTTGCTATGGACCCTTTGGAAGTTGAACGAATTTACATGAATAAGCATACCGTAGTGGGCTCAGATGGCTTACCCGTTTCCATGGAGGATAAAGGGCACCCAAGATCTTGGGGAACATTTATTAAAACGATTAGCCATTATGCTTTGGAGAAGAAATTACTTTCTTTGGAAGAAGCGATTAATAAACAGACAAAAAAAACAGCTGATTTTTGGGGACTGAAGGATGTGGGCCAAATTGCTGAAGGCTTAAGGGCTGATTTATTACTGCTCAATCTTGATGAATTAGTAGATAGAGCCAGCTATGAGGATTCAAATCTTAGAGCAGATGGGTTAGATTCAGTATATATAGCAGGAGAACTCGTTTACTCACAAAAAGAATTGACGGGTAAAAAACCAGGCAGAGTAGTCAAAATTAAAAATATTTAGGAGGCGATGTATGGTTGACTTAATAAAAGCAGTAGTCGCAAAATATGCTGAAGGCGTAACGGGAAAGCTGGGAATATATTTTAAAGATTTAAAAAATGGCTGCGAGTATGGTTATAATGATAAAGAAGTTTTTCCCGCTGCTAGCGTTTTTAAAATCTTTATTTTAGCAGAGTTGTTCAGGCAGATAAGGGAGGGCAAGATAAGCCTAGCAGACAGGATAGCCTTGATAGAAGATTATAAATCTGAGGGGAGTGGAGTTCTTAAAGAATTTGATTTAGGAGCCAATTTGACTGTTGCAGATTATGCTTTACTTATGATGATTATTTCAGACAATACCGCTACAGACCTATTAATTGATCTATTAGGCATTGAAAATATTCAGGAGAATGTGGTAGAACGTCTTGATTTGAATAATACAAAGTGTGACCTAAACTGTTCTCAATTAATTTCACTCTGTTATGGATTAGAAGAGGGAGACGACATAAAAGAAAAAATAAAACAGGGTCCTATATGGCTAAATAATACTCCTGCCTACACTGGAAATGTTGAGAAAAATGATGAGACCTCTCCCTATGAAGTAGGAGTTGTTTTAGAGAAGGTGTTTAGGAACAAATGGATGGGAGAAGAGTTAGATAAAGAGATGATAGGGATCTTATCCAAATGTCAAACTAACTCCAGAATACCTAAATATTTACCTAAATACTTAGAAATAGCTCATAAAACTGGGACAATGGATAGGGTGGCTAATGACGCGGGAATCGTTTTTACAGAAAAAGGCTCTTATATTCTTGCAGTTTTTTATAATGGAAATACAGCTCAAGATGAAGAGTATAGAGCAAATGAATGGAACTTGGTGGGAGAAGAGCTTATAGCTCAGATGTCTAAAGAAATATATAACATTTACACAAGTTAAAAGGTTAATGAAAACAAGGACTTTTTGTGAAGGCCTGTCCAGATTCTTATGATAAATATTTTGATAGATAGATTATCCCACATCCGTAGTTAAAATTTTAATAAGAGTAGCAGGGTTGTTTCAGGTAAAATATGATGACAAATATTTCCATTTAATTACCAAAATATATTGTGTTAGATAAAAGAAAGAGGAGTGGCAGGGCCACTCCTCAAATAAACTCTAATATAGAAAAGGGAAAAGTTTGGCGTCTAAATCTATCTTATTTTGGATGGGCCTTTTTGGCCCATCCAAAGGATTTTAATTATATTGATGCTATGCTTATACTGTAGTTGCCCTCGTTATCGAAATCTATTAGAAGTTTGCTTGGGACCCCCTGGCTCATGTCAACAAAGTTTGCCATGGAAGCTAGAACGCCTTCTTGATCTTTACATGCTTGGAGTTCTTGGTGGAGAGAAGCTGTGTAGTAGATAAACCTATCTACTCCCTCTTTATTCCTAAGATTGGCATTATTCATAGAGAAATTCACTTCATCGCCTTTAATATCATAATGATCAAAATGACTTAGTTTTGTTAGCTCTGATAAATAGCTTTTAACCTTTGGCATGCTTTCTTGAGGGACCTTGAATTCATCTAGTATTAGTACCATATCGTAGGTATGATAATCAAAGGTATCTGGAAGTTGGTCGGCCATTACTAGATCAACTTCACCTTTAAAGACCTCGCCATCTCTTAGCCCATAGTGGTATAGACGACTGTCATCATCGCCACCAAGGGAATCATCTTTGATATAGAAGCTGTGTTGCACCATCTCCAAAATACTTTCATCTGCTTGGCATAAATAATCCGCTAAAAGTCTTGGGTCCATATCATCTGATGATGTCATGTAACCTTCATAATAGTACTCTGCAGTAAAATCAACTGATTTGGCATATTTCATACTTCTGAGGACTGTTTGAAGCTCTTGATTAATAAAATCTTTACCATAGAATTCAGCTTTTTTTCCGTCTACTTCTAGTGTGATCCTATCGATGCTCATATCTCCAAGAATGTGTTTTTTAATCAGATCGAAGATTTGGTTTCTTAGCAGCCTGTGTATAGTAGGTCTTTCCTTTGGCAACTCCTCTGCAAAGTCCGTTGTAGTTCTTTGTAGAACCAGGTAATTTGTAAGCATAAAATTCTCCTTTTCCCTTGAAATATCAAGCTTTTCTATGATTCTATTATACTACAAAACAGGGCTTTTATCAATGAAGTTTGATAATTTATCAAAAAACTTGGCGTCTAATTTGATATAGTATAAAGTGGGATAAAAATAGGGTAAAGAATGGATTATATATGTGGACACCCATAATATTGTGATATATAAGCAGAAGTGGGATTATATCGATAGAAACTGCAATTATTATTGCGGGCTAAATATTATATTAATTATATATAAATAAATATTACTAAACAATAATTTATGGCTTTAAAGAGCTGTTTTTTAGATATATTATGCCCTTAGAAAAAGAAGTTGTTAACCGATAGCGTCTAAATTTTCAAGCACCAGTATAGTTATAAGGTATTTAAAAAGAGACCTGGAGAAGGTCTCTTTAGCCGTATTATATTGACTTCTTATCTCATTAGTTTATGTTGATGGAGTACCTTCTTTTTAGCTCTTCATAGGTTCCATATGGGACTATATCCTCCTTTTGGAGCCTGCCCAGAAGAATGCTAGGGTCTATGCTACTCTCCTTAGAAAAGGCAATGAGGGCTTCTTTAGTGAAATCTTTTGATGCTAGGAAAGACTCATAGGCATCGTCTTCTATAAAGAAGCTTTTTGCGAAGTCATCGGCTCTTTTTTCTTTTTCTTGGTATTCCTCATTACTTAAATCATTGTCGTAAAAGTCACTGCTTAAAATATGACCTATTTCGTGGACCAGAGAAAACCAGAAAATATCTGAGTCCTTATTCCTATCGGTAATCATTAGCAGTACTGACCCATTAATAAATCTTTTAGTGGCCCCGTTTATTTGTGCATTCTTAAGACTGGGTAAGGCTACCAAGATAACTCCACATTCTAGGAGTTTCTCCTCTAGAACACCTGAAAAATCCTGGTAGTCCATCAGGGTCATCTTTTTGATTTCAGGAAGAAATCTTTCTAATTTCCTTTTATTAAGCTTAGTATCTGTTTTGTTTCTAGCCAGGTTGGAAGCTATTTCTAGTAGTATGTTGGCATTAATAACGGATGTATCATTAAACTGGCTTGTATTTCTAAAGCTGATTCCAGGGTTTAACTTAGTCAGGTAGGTCAGGCTAGATATATTAAGAAGACTACGCAAAAACTCAATTTTTTCATTAATTTTGAATCTTCTGTCTTCTACTAGCTTCAGATTCTTAAAGTACTTAAAGTCAATCTGCCTACATATTTCCTCCTCTTCTTCTTCAAGTTCTTTTTCTTTTATCTCTAGTATTTTTGCATCATATTTCTTTTGAAGATTAAGCCAGGTTTCCAGGGACATACCTGTTAGCTTAGATAGCTTCATGGCCAGTTCATCGCTTAGCTTTTCTTCACCATTAATTAGCCTGCTGATACTTTTTGGAGTGGCGTCTAATCTTTTGGCAAACTCCTTTTGGGTTATGTTTAGATCCTCAACAATATCCTCAACATAGGAGCCTGGATGAAAGGCTATTAGATCTTTATATAATGTTTTATTACTACTCATAGTGCTTACTCACCTCCCACACCATAATTATTTCTATTGATTTAGCACTTGCAAAAATGTCAGGGACATCCTCATCTATTGGCTTTATGATTAGCCTGTAGGATGATCTTCTCCCATTTATATCTATGGCATACTCTCCCTTTCTATCTCCTTTTAAATTGTGAAAGTGAAAGGGAGAGTAGCTGATGACATCATGCAAAGAATAAGCGGCTTCGATCAAGCCAATGGCCTTTAGTAGTTTCTCCGCTTCAACATTTGGCAGCTCTTTCTTAGCAACTTTTATATTAGTACATAGGTTCTTAAGCTTCTTGTTTTTATATTCTATCTGCATCAGCTGCTCCCATGTATAATAAATTACTGTTTTGGTAATTTAATTATACATTGTGTGGGATCTATATGCAAGCATCTCATAAGGTTATTAGCATAATAGTTTTTTTAAGAGTCTTTGCCTATTGGCTAGCTTACTCTTTTATTGGCTAAATCCTTTAGTAAACCTTGGTAAAAAGGCAATGACAAAGAAAATATATCAATGGTTATGTTTAACCATGGATTATTTGGGTATAGTTATGAATAACCATATTAAAGTTTAGGAGGAAGATAATGGAATCAAGAGAGAGGAAAAAGGAATTAAAACTGGGCAGTCTAGTGAGAGCTCTAAGAGAGGATTATGAAAGTCCCTATAACTCGGTTGGAAATGGAAGGGATGAGTTTATTGTAGCTATATCATTTCTCTCCACACTTAAGTACAAGAACAGGAAGGTAGATTTAAAAGAAGAGATTAGAAGTAATGACAAGCTGGCAGACCTACTACATGTCTTTGAGCCTTACATAGATAGGAAGATGGGCCTTATTGATCAGCTTCTAGAAGAGTATGAGATTGATCTTCTAGAGGCCGCTATTACCTTTGATGATGTTTACAACTATAGGACTGACCTTAGTCCCACTCCTAGAGGGATTACGGAGCTTGCTTTAAATCTTCTTAAACTAGAAGAGGAAGATGTGCTACTGGATCTTGGCTCAGGTAAGGGGAATTTTATATTTGATAGCCTTGAGTCCCAGGAGGTTTCTAAGGTATACGGAGTTGATATAAATCCCGAGGCTATCTTTACTTCTAGGGTAAGGGCTTATTTTCTTGGAAGGGAAGTAGACTTTAGAGAAGGCAATATTATTACTAATGACTATAGTGGACTGGGTGCCAACAAAATATTTTCAAACTTTCCTTTGGGGCTTAGATATAGGGATAGCCTTAAGTTTGTAGAAGAAAACCCCAAGCTCTATAAGTACTTAAGAAATGCCCCCATGACCATAACCCATGACTGGCTTTTTGTTTTAGCAGGGGCCCTAGCTATGACTCCAGGTGGAAGGTTTGTCTGCCTTATGGGAAAAAGAGGGACCTGGAATGCTGCTGATAAAGAGATTAGGGAAAGGCTGGTTGAGAAGGGACTTGTAGAGGGAGTAATTGAGCTAAATTCTGGAATGCTGCCTAGTAGAAGGCTTGAAGTAAGCATGCTTATTATAAGTGAAGGTAATAGAGAGGTCAGGATGGTTGATGCTAGGGAGGTATACACCAAAGTGGGCTATTTCTTTAGCCTTTTAAAAGAGGAGGATGTGGCAAGAATCACTGAGCTTTATGAAAAGGATTCAGCTATATCTAGGTCAGTTAGTTTTGCAGAAATAGCAGATAAGGGCTATGAGCTTTCTCCTGCTAGATACCTGGAATATAAAGACGATATAAAGGAAGGAATGCCTCTAGGAGAGCTAGTTAAGGATATTAGTAGAGGTGCACCCCTATCTAGTAGAGATCTATCTGAACTTATAAGTAAGGAGCCTACAGACTATAGGTATCTTCTACTGCAGAACATAGAGGATGGACTTATTGATGAAACTCTACCTTATTTAACTGATCTTGAAGAGAGGTACCATAAGTACCTTCTAAAGGATAACAGCATTATCCTCTCAAGGAATGCTCCCTTTAAAGTCTCTAGTGTAGGAAAACTAGATGGAGAGATTCTAGCCACTGGAAATCTCTTTTTCCTAGAATTAGATGAGTCAAAAATTGATCCTTTATATGTAGAGGCTTTCTTACAAAGTGATAGAGGCATAGCCCAGCTAGAAAGGCTATCTAAGGGAACAGGTATTACAACTATAAATATAGGGGACTTAAAAGAAGTGATGATTCCTAGACTCCCAGAGGAAGAGGAAAGAGAGATAGCAGACAAATTCAGAAAGGACAAGATGAAACTAAGGATGCTGATGAAGCAGCTTGCGAGTACTAGGGAAGAAAAGGCAGAGCTTTTTAGGGAGGTGAAGTGATGACATTGGCCCAAGATCTTTTGAGATTCTGGTAATGGAAGAGCCGAATTTTCTTTTCTTAATGCACTTCAACTATTATACCTACAGCGAGTGAGGGCTAATTGTATTTGATTCTGAAAGTTTTTATTAATATTGATGAGTTTACTAACTAAT
>JAAYFL010000156.1 GCA_012728235.1 Synergistaceae bacterium | reverse complement strand
TTTAGATGAAACAATGGCATCATCCAAGTCTTCTATTCGCTCTTTGGCATAACTTAGGAGAAACTCATCAAAGGTAAATTGGCACTCCTCTAGAAACTGGCTTATGTCTTTACCTATTAATTCAATCTCATAGAGTTTTTTTGGTAATTCTTTAAGTATTTGTAGTATACTGTTCATGAAAGCTCCTTTTCTTCGCTGTTTTTGTTGATACTAATAGCTTAGCACACTTGGAGCTTTCTTTTATTTCACCTACTTGACCTACAATTACTGTACACTACCTTTAGTATGTTCTTATTTGACATTTAAAAGAGTTACCTTAAAAATCCAATTAATTTCTACTGGATTCAAATAGATTAGAACTTAGTTTCAAGGGCTTTACTTTCTTTTTCCAGAAGAAAAAAATAAGTCAACTAAGCGCTAATATTTGTAATAGGAGGATTTCCTGGCTTAAGTAAAGAGCTTAAAAAAGATCAGACCCGCTGCTCTCTTTTTCAAAATGATCTTTACCCATGATATTATGCCCACTCTCCTCTTAAAGCAGCTCTACCGGGGCTCTAGAATCCTAGCTGGTAGTCCTTATCACAAATGGGTTTAATATTTCGAATTAATAAAGTCTATTATACTAACTGTGGAATCTGGACATAGGTTTAATTCCTTTGCAAGAACAAGTAGGCGATCTAGCTGCTCATCTCTTATTGAAACCCCTTTTGCAGTAGCTTCTTCGAATCGCCTAAATTCAAGTTCACCCGGCAGATAAATCTCCTCAACTCCCTTTGCTTTCTCAGTATTCTTTATATAGTCAATATAACTATCAACATAAGAATAAAAATCAAAGCCTGAGGAAAAACCCTTTGGATCTATAGCCATAAAAAAGTGACTTATTGCCTCTTCTTTTTTACCTGCCAATTCTTCCATGGTAGTTATTCTACCACCAAAAGGAGAACCTGTTAAAAGTGCTGTAAAGGCCTCTACTATTACTGCCAGACCATAACCCTTATGTCCTCCAAAGGCTTGAAGTGTACCATCTAGAGCCATTTGAGGATCATTTGTAGGAACACCTTCACTGTCATTGGCCCAATCCTTTGGTATAGTTTCATCAGCCGCAGCAGCAATTTGGATTTTTCCATATGCAGCCATGCTGGTAGCCATATCTAGCACAATGGGAAACCTCTCTTTAGATGGCACTGCGATAGTTATAGGATTAGTTCCTAGGCTGCGCTCTTTACCTCCAAATGGAGCCATAAGAGGAGCCGTATTAGTAAATACTATTCCTATTAAGCCAGCCTCTGCTAGTTTCCAACCATAATAATTTCCACATCCATAGTGACTGCTATTTTTTACAGCTACAGAAGCCATTCCATTATCTTTTGCAAGATTTATGCATAGTTCAAGAGCTCTTGGCCCGACTACTAGCCCACTGCCATTATCACCATCAAGTAAAATTTGATTTAGCCCCTCATTAAGTTGCCTAATATCAGGTTTTTTATTTACCGCCTCATTTTTATATCTCATAGCATAGTAGGGAACCTTAGCTATTCCATGAGTAGGTACACCCGTCATATCAGCTTGAATTATTACCTGAGCACTTGTCTTGGAATGCTTCTCTTCTAGCCCCATGTGAATAAAAAGATCCTTTAAGAAGCTCTCCATCTTTTCTTTCTCTACTCTTAACATTTTCTCACCTATAGATTTACTGGATTCTTAGGAGCTTCCCCATCCAATACTCCCATTGCTTCTGCCGCTGCCTTTTCTCTAAGTTCTATAAAAGAATCATGGGAGAAAAAAGCAGCATGTGGAGTTATTACTAGATTTTTTAGTTCTAGCAGAGGGCTATCTAGGGTAAGAGGTTCACTTTCAGTTACGTCAATTGATGCACCTGCAATTAACCCATTTCTTAGGGCATAATCAAGGTCTTTTTCATTTATAAGAGGTCCACGACCTGTATTTATCACAAAGGCTGTTTCTTTCATTTTCTCAAATGCATCCTTGTCAAACATGTGATAGGTCTCCTCTGTAAGTGGAAGATTTAGTGTCATTATATCCGCTGTCTTTACAAGCTCATCAAAACCTACTAGCTTTGCTCCGTTTTCTTCAGCAATTTTAGAATCAATGTATGGATCATAGGTTATCAGATTCGCTCCGAATGGTCTAAGTCTTGATGCGATAAGCCTAGCAATTCTACCGAAGCCAACAATTCCTACTGTTTGTGTGCTTAATCTTCTTATAGGTGGGAAACCACTTACCTTATGAACTGAATTAATATCCCAAATACCCTCATGCACATGTTGGTTGTATGTAGTGATATGACGAGTCGCAGCCAGAATCATTCCCACTGTGTAATCAGCCACCTCCTCAACGCAGTAGTCAGGAATATTGCAAACAACAATTCCTTTTTGCCTAGCAGCCTTAAGATCAATGGAGTCAAAACCTATCCCTTGCCTAACGATTATCTGACAGTTTTCCATTGTGTCAATCATTTCTTTAGTAATTTGCTTATCTGCAGTAATAACTGCATCTGCGAATTTTATCTTATCTAGGAAAGTATCATCATCACTATTTGGGATAAAAATTAATTCATATCCCCTTTCCCCAATTAAGGCTGATTCAATATCAGGATTTTCTACCAATACACTGGAAAGCACTATTTTTTTCATTATTTTTTCCTTTCAACAAATCAATCAAGAGAAGAAAAGGCGCTATGTCGCTATTCTACAGCGAAAGCGCCTTTACACCTTTTTATTATTTATTATAGCTTTGAGCTAAATCCACTAAATCTGTACCAAACTTATTGGTGAACTCTGGATAAACTACCTGAGCAGCGTCAATAAAAAGTTGCTTATTCTCATCTGAAAGCCTATTAATTTTCAGTCCAGCTTCTTCAAGTTTGACTAAATACTCTTCTTCCTGAGCAGCTAAAGCCTTTCTTTGCTCAGCAACAGTTAAATCTGTAGCTTCTTGTACCACCTTCTGTTGATCGGCTGATAAAGAATTCCAAAAATCTTCATTTATTAAATAGGGGCAGTTTACATAATAGTGGCCATCCATCACCATATATTTTTGTACTTCATAGAGTTTAGAAGTGTAAATTATAGCAATTGGATTTTCTTGACCATCAACTGTTCCTTGTTGTAGGGCTGTAAAAAGTTCATTGAATCCCATAGGTGTGGGGTTAGCTCCAAAAGAGCGAAAGGTTGCCAAATGAAGAGGGCTCTCCATTGTCCTAATCTTCATACCCTTAAGGTCACTTGGCGTATTAATAGGACCTTTATTGGTTGTAGTATGTCTAAATCCATTTTCACCAATGCCTAAAATTCTCACATTATGTTCTTCAAGGAGTCCTTTAGACAGCTCCTCTCTTAACTCGCCATCACAGGCAGCATAGGCAGCTTCTCTACTTGAGAAAAGAAATGGCAGGTCGTAGACCATATAGGGCTCATAAAAACCTGAAAGAACCGGTCCACCTGGTACTGTCATCTCAAGCTGATTCATGCTTACAGACTCTATGGCCTGACGGTCAGAGCCAAGCTGGGCATTGGGATAGATTTCTACCTTGATTGTTCCGTTAGAGTTCTTTTCAATTTCAGGTTTAAAGAAATCGACTAAGGTTGTATGAGTTGGATGGTCTTCAGCTAGAACATGAGAAATTCTCAGTGTAACAGTATCTTCGCTCTTACCTGAGGACCCCCCTTCTCCACATCCTACTACTGTAACTAGAAGTAGAGCAACTACCAGTAAAACTAGTGTTTTTTTACTTTTCATTTTTTTCTCCTTTTATTTTTTCCGTTTAAGTCCAATCGACTAGCCATTTAGGTTTTAGATTTCTAAAAGATAGATGTCATATTGCTTTTATAATAAGCCCATAGCAAGTTGTGGTATGAAAGTTACAAGTAGTAGAACTATGAGATTTACTAATAGGAACCACTTCAAAAATTTCATCATCTTTGCTACAGGAGTACCACTTATTGCTGAAGCAACAAAGAGATTCGCCCCATAAGGAGGAGTAGAAAATCCTATAGCTAGTGCCATTGTCATAATTATTCCAAAGTGGACTGGGTCCACCCCTATCTTTGTCACTATTGGCAGCATAATGGGAGTTAAGATAATACAGGAAGAAATGTTGTCAATGAATAGACCTACAATAAGCAGAATTCCTATCATAAGAAGCATTAGTAGGGGGGCATTATCTATTCCGGATAGAAAAACACCTATTGATGCAGGTACCTGTTTCATGGTCAAAAAGAAGGCAAATGATGAAGATAGCCCAATCATGTATGTAGTTGCACCATTTATTAGAACCGCATCCCTAAGAGATTCATAAAGATCTGCCCAGCTCATGCTCTTGTTAAAGACAACGCTAATAAATAATCCATAAACACAACCAACTACTGCAGCCTCAGTCGGAGTAAATATTCCCCCGTATATTCCGCCTAAAATCACTACTGGTACTGAAAGTGATGGTAGAGCTTCGATAAAAGCCTTGGAAAGTTTAGGCCTTGTAGTACTTCCTTTAAAGCCGTATTTTTTAGCTATAAAATAGTTAGTAATCATCAAGGCTAAACCTATTAGGATCCCAGGTATTATACCTGCTATAAAAAGGTCACCTATAGAAGCTCCGCTTGTTACCCCATAAATTACAAATGGGATACTTGGAGGAATTATAACTCCGATGGCTCCTGCCACGGAGGTTAAACTGGCTGCAAAACCCGGGTCATAATTTTCTTCTTCCATAGCAGGAATCATGAAAGACCCGATAGCTGAAACTGTGGCAGGCCCCGAGCCAGAAATTGCTGCAAAGAACATACAGGTTAGAGTGGTTACCATTCCCAGGCCCCCAGTAATGTGGCCTATAATCGCATCTGCAAAGTTTAGCAGCCTTTTAGAAACTCCTCCATAACTCATTATGTTTCCAGCTAGCATGAAGAAGGGGATGGCCATCAAAGGAAAAGAATCCAATGATGTAAAAGCATTTTGTGCTACATACATAACTGACACGCTCTTAGACAAGTACATAGAAATAAATGTTGCTAGACCCAGAGATATACCTATAGGGACACTAATTCCTATGAGTAAGAACAAGAGCCCAAAGAGAATCAATACAATCATATCTTTAACTCAATCCTTTCAACCCTCAATTTTTTCAAGAGTGCTTCCCTTGTATTCCTTGTAAAATTCAACCATTTTTTGAACAAGTCTAATCGCCATAAGTCCACTGCCTAGAGGTACTGATAAATATGGATAACCCATAGGGAGCCTCATAGCTGGCGACAACTGACCTCTAGCAAAAACTGAAGCTGTTAGCTTAGCAGAAAGTACAAAAAGAATTAGGGTGAAAATCAGCCAAATAGCATAGATAAATAATTCAAAAACTAAAAACTTATCCTCTGGGATTTTATTATTTATAACATCTATCCTCAAGTGTTTTCCTTTTTTAGTGGCGTAGCTTGCTCCTATCCAAATCATATATAAAAAGATATAACGTGCTAGCTCCTCACTCCAAGACAAGGAATTACTAAATACCTTCCTCATAATCACTTGGAGAAAGATTAATATTACTGAAAAGGCGAGCATTGCAACGAGTAATTTCTCTTCAAAGTTTTCATCCAACCACTTTATTATTTTCATAACTGCGTCTCCCTTTGCTCTTTTCCTTTCTATTTATTTTTTTCTTCAATTGCTTTTTTAATTTGTTCCAGAGCCCATTTTATATCTTCTTGAGAGCATGCGTAGCAAAAGCGCACATAGCCTTCAAAGTCAGCCCCAAAAGCTGTGCCAGGCACTGCTGCAACACCATAATCTAGAATTAGCTCGCAGAATTCCATGGAAGTTAAACCTGTTCCACTTATCCTTGGAAAAACATAAAAAGCTCCCATGGGAGTATTACACTCAACGCCCGGTATTTCTTTAAGACCAGCAACAATAATATCTCTTCTTTGTCTAAATTCTTCGACCATGTCTAAGGTGAACTGGTCACACTCATTTAGTGCTACAGCTGCCCCAACTTGGGCAAAAGAAGTAGCACATGTAGAAAGATTTTGGTGAATTTTAGTTAGTGTTTTTATATACTCTGCCTTGCCTATTACATAGCCAATCCTCCAACCAGTCATTGAAAAGGTTTTTGAAAGTGAGTTCACCAGAAGGGTTCTTTCTTTCATTCCCTCTAGTCCATAAATGCTCTTGTGTTCTCCTTCAAAAAGAAACTGATCATAGGTTTCATCTGAAATTATGAGAAGATCTTTTTCCTTAGCCAATTCGGCAATTTGCTTTAGCTCATCTAGCGTCATAACTTGTCCGGTGGGATTGTTAGGTGTGTTTATAATTATTCCCCTGGTTTTTTCGTTTACTGCCTTACAAATTTCGTCAATATCAACCGCAAAGTTATTATCAATTGTCAGTGGGACTTCTATTAGTTCAACCCCTGCAATTACAGCAATTTCTTTATATGCAGAGAAGTAGGGACTAAGAATTATACACTCATCTCCTTCAGAAAAATAGGAAAGGAAGATTGTACTTATAGCCTCACAAGCTCCAGCCGTAACAACTATTTCATCCTCTGGATTAACTACCAGATCATTCTTTTTTAGTTCCTTGTCAGCAATAGCCTTTCTAAGATTTGGAATTCCCGCCATCTCTGTGTAGTGAACAAATCCATTATCAAGAGCTTCTTTGACAGCCTCATTAGCCTTTGGTGGAGATGCAAAGTCTGGTTTACCTATCTCCATGTGAACAATTCGCTTACCTTCTGCTTTCAGTTTTAGTGCTTTTTGAAATACATCATAAAGTCCTCCAGCAGGGGGCATTTTACTAATTCTTGCATTCTTTTCCATAAATAACTCCTATCGTTTTTGAGGTTTTTTCTTCTTTTGAATCATTTCAGAAGATTTAGAATAGTATCCCTAACTAGGCCTGGGGTAACATTATAAGAATAGTCAACTTCTATTCTCTCTGTAAATTTATGGGCATCCTTGCCAAAGGGGCCTATATTTACAACAGGTAAGTTTAACTTTTGCATTTCTTCTAAAGGGAGCTTATATTTACTGCCAAAGCCTGGCATATTGTCCTTAAGGCTTTCTACAGCACCCTCCTCCCTAGGAGCTGCTGCATAGCTTAAATCTGAAATATATGGATAAAACTTTCTCATCTTAATCTTGTAGTTAGATTCACAATTTTTCTGAGCTTCTTCAACAGCTGCTAGTAGATCTCTTTCTTTTTGTGTTTCTTCACTTACATATATATGGGGATAATATGGTGGCGAGTAATAAGCTATTACAACTGGATCTTTGTCAGACCACATACTGTGCACCATTTCTACCATTCTTAGCGAGTGTTCTCTCTCATCCACATCCCTATCAGCTAGTAGTCTAGCCTCCAGCTCTGAAAGCGCCTTATCAAGTTCCTCTCCGCGCTCATTTTTCACTTTCTGGTAAAGCTCACTATAGGATAAAACTCTCTCTTTCCAAGGTAGTTCATAATGTTCAAAGCCACTTCTACCTGAATAAATTGAGAATTCTTCTTTAAGTCTGTCTATAGTTTTCCTAAACGCTCTAAGTGCCCCTTCCTTAACTATCTCCATCATTTGATCTGGTGTAGAAGTATGGGTTGAAAAGTTGAAATACACATAAGAGGTCTTAGCTGTTTGCACTGAGTATTCTGTTTTCAAATCCTGTTGACGCAAAGAAACTGGAGGGACCGTTACTTCTCCCTCTGCTTCATCTGCATATGCCATAACCAGATTCATTTCCTCCATAATGGCTGAGGAAATCTGATTTGGGTCAATGCCTTTATAGGGATCTCCTGCATGGGTTTCACTACCAACAATATAAAAACTAGGCATAAGCTTACCAACAGTGCCTACATATATGTATCTTGTTTCATCACCTTCATAGCGTGGTGCTGAGTAGTCCGTATCAATTACAGCCCTATAATCTAGCTCCTCCTTCTCCATAATTTCCACTAGCTTAGGAACAACACTGAGCATTCCCGCCGAGCCACCTTCTTCATCACAAACCGCTGAAAAAATAACATTACCTTCTAGGTTCTCTATATCTAGAGATAGCTCTTCCACGATATGCATAAGAATGGATACTCCGCTTTTCATATCAAACAATCCACGACCAAAGAGATACTTGCCACTTTCCAAATCTTTCCTTGCATCAGCAGGAATTGTAACTTCAGCCAGTTTATCAGGTAAACTATCCGGATTAGTTGCGTAGGCTTCTATTTCGCCATAATCTGATGTTCCTACAGTATCAGTATGTCCAATAAGTACCACAGTCTTCTTACTTGAACCCTTCTCCCCTTTTAAAACAGCTACAACAGATTTTCTTTCAAGAGGATCATCTACAGCATCTACATAGAAGAGATTATCAGGATGGTGTCTAAAATATTCCATCTCTTCAAAGCGCTCCATTACTTTTCTGGTTGCATCATTTTCATCCCTACTGCCTACAATACTGCCCACCTTAGTCAATTCAATTGCGAAATTTCTTATCTTGTCTCCCAACTTCATATCAATCACAACCTTTCCTTTCCTCCCTAAAGGGGTAATAAACCAATAACTAATTTATAATTAAGGCTCTAATAATATCTAGTTATTGTATACATATAAGTATAATATCACGGTTATTTGTATATTGCAATAGATTAATTACATGATTTTAAATATAATTATTGAATAATTAAACATTTTATGTTAATATAAATACAAAGAATTATTGTTTTCATACAAATGATAAAGGTGTCTAAATGAAAGAAATTGACAGAAATAATAAAATGACTCTCTCAGATATCGCTTATTCCTACATTAAAAGAGCCATACTTTCTCTCGAATTCAAACCAGGCTCATTATTAGTCGAAGAGGAACTTTCTGAACTATTGAGCATTAGTAGAACTCCTATTAGGACTGCCCTACAAAAGCTTAGTCATGAAGGTTTAGTTATATTTGGTAGTAAAAGTACTAGGGTTAAGGAATTATCTCCCAAGTCTTTTTTAGAAATATTCGATTTAAGGGAAGCCCTGGAACATCTTGCTATAAGGGATGCGACAATAAAAAGAAAGCCCGAAGATTTAGTAAAACTAAGAGCGCTCTATGAGGAACAAAAATGGCTTTTAAACAAAGATAAAATTGCAGGAAGAAGTTTCCTTGACATAGACAGTGAGTTCCATTTTACAATAGCAGAAAGCTCTTACAACTCTCTACTTGTAAAATACATGACAGATATAAACCAGTCCTTTATACGCTACCTCTATTATACAGATTTTCAATACAGGACTACAAATGTGATAAATGAACACGGCTTAATACTAGAAGCAATAGAAAAGCAAGATATAGAAACGGCACAAAAAATTATGGAAGAGCATCTTAAAGGAGTAAAAGATTCAATAATGATTGCCCTTATCCAAAATATGAGTGAACCTTTGATTTAACACTTACAACCAATTTTTTTATTAGTTTTTAAGTTAAAAAACTTCTCCAAATCAATATCTGGGAGAAGTTTTTTATTGCATATGATTTAATTGATAATCATAACAAGAAGTTTATTACCAATGGAATGGTGATAATACTAAGAACTGTCGATAGAACGATAATACCTGTAATACTCCCATGATCTTCTCCATATCTTGATGCCAGTAGGGCTCCGGTTGCTGCCACTGGCATGGCCATAATAATAACCGGAATATATAGATAATAGGATTCGTAGCCCAAAAGACTTAAAAGAAAATAAGTGCCCAGAGGTAGAACTATCAGCCTATAAAGACTTGCAATCAGCGCAAGTGGTCCC
>JAAYFL010000155.1 GCA_012728235.1 Synergistaceae bacterium | reverse complement strand
CGAACCGGGTGTTTACACTGTCAAGTTGTCGGTCTCTGGATTAGGTGGAACCGATGTTGAAACCAAGACTGGCTACATTACAGTTTACGATCCAGCTCAAGCGGAATTTTCTGCCACTCCACTGACTGGAGTTGCTCCACTTGAAGTGGTCTTTACAAATCTCAGCTCGGGTGACTATGACAGTTTTACTTGGGACTTTGGAGATGGAGGCAACAGCTCACTTCAGAATCCTACTCACATTTATGCCGAACCAGGTGTTTACACCGTCAAGTTATCGGTCTCTGGATTAGGTGGAACCGATGTTGAAACCAAGACTGGCTATATTACTGTTTATGACCCGGCTCAAGCAGATTTCACTGCCACTCCACTGACTGGTGTTGCTCCATTGTCAGTTCAGTTTACTAATCTTTCGACCGGGGAATTTGATACACAAACCTGGGATTTTGGAGATGGAGGCAATAGCTCACTTCAGAATCCATCTCACAATTATACCGAAGCCGGTATTTACACTGTGACTCTGACGATTGACGGCCCAGGTGGATCGGATGTTGAAACCAAGACTGGCTATATTACAGTTTATGACCCGGCTCAAGCAGATTTCACTGCGACACCATTGACTGGTGTTGCTCCACTTGAAGTGGATTTTACAAACCTCAGCTCGGGTGACTATGACAGTTTTACCTGGGACTTTGGAGATGGAGGCAACAGCTCACTTCAGAATCCTACTCACATTTATACCGAACCGGGTGTTTACACTGTCAAGTTGTCGGTCTCTGGATTAGGTGGAACCGATGTTGAAACCAAGACGGGTTATATTACTGTTTATGATTCAGCTCAAGCGAATTTTTCTGCGACACCATTGACTGGTGTTGCTCCATTGTCAGTTCAGTTTACTAATCTTTCGACCGGGGAATTTGATACACAAACCTGGGATTTTGGAGATGGAGGCAACAGCTCACTTCAGAATTCATCTCATATTTATACCGAAGCCGGTGTTTACACTGTGACTCTGACGATTGACGGCCCAGGTGGATCGGATGTTGAAACCAAGACTGGTTACATTACTGTTTATGACCCGGCTCAAGCGGATTTCACTGCCACTCCACTGACTGGAGTTGCTCCACTTGAAGTGGACTTTACAAATCTCAGCTCGGGCGACTATGACAGTTTTACTTGGGACTTTGGAGATGGAAATTCGAGCACTGAATTTGAACCTACTCATACTTACACCTCGGCGGGGGTCTATTCGGTGAGTCTGACTATAGAAGGCCCGGGCGGCACAGCTACAGAGAAAAAAGTCGGCTATATAACAGTTTATGAGGTGGTTGTTGCTAATTTCTCCGCTTCACCGATGATTGGGCAGCCTATATTGTCCGTAGAGTTCACTAATCTTTCAACAGGATCTTATGAAACGATTAAGTGGGATTTCGGCGATGGGACTTTCAGTAATGAGATTAACCCTATCCATTCCTATTCTGCAATAGGCACTTATCAGATTACCATCTCGGTTGAAGGTCCCGGAGGATCAGACACCTTCCAAAGAGAAATAATTGTCATTCCATATGCAAATTATCTACCATTAATTGTTCGATAAAGAGGAGAAGACCATGAAAAGAGTAGTCAACATAATCGTAAATGCAGTACTAATTGTTTCATTGTTACTTCCATTCAATGTTGTGAATGGCATGGTAACTGTCGCAGCAGCCAACTATCAAACCCTGTCCGAAAGCAGTGGTCTTTTTAGGACTGAAGTAGATATCCGTCAGGAGTATGATCTGACCAGATTAAAGGAAATGGGACTATTGATTCTGTCAGAAAATGAGGATAGTGCCGTTGTCCTGGTTAGCAGTAGTCAGTTGGAGACTCTTACCCGGCTGGGTTTTCGTCCGCGGGCAAGTGAGGACTTGAACATTCTGGTCGCGGCAAACGCTGAGGCGGACCCCTGGCTTTCACTGGGCTTGCAGGCGGATTTAAATCGGGCAACCGCCAGCTTCCAAACAGCGGACAATTCAATAAACCAGGCGGAGGCTGTTGAAAAGGAGCTTGTAGAGATCATCGCCAGGTTTTCTATTGAACAACAGAACGGAATCCTTGCCTTACCCGGTGTAGATAGCGATGCAGATGGATTGACAGATACCCAGGAAAGCTGGTGGTGTACTGACCCAATGAATCCTGACAGTGACGGTGATGGGAAAACGGATGGTGCCGAGATTCTGGCGATCAAGAATTGGATGGGAAACAAGTCCGTTCAAGCGCCTGGGGAGACTCCATGGCCAACTTGGCCATTTGACTCAAGTGCGTGCCCAGACAAGGACTTTGATTCAGTACCAAATTTGGTAGAGAAGTATGAACTGGGCTTGAATATGGATTTAGAAAGTACCGATCGGGACCGTTATGATGATGGTCAGGAAGTATTCGGTGTGACTTACTGCCCTGGAAGTGGAAGTGCCTGTGGTTATGGGATACTTCCCGCTGCAAACCATGATGATGTTTTACTCTTCCCGCAAATGCCTTCGTGGGTCCAGTTTCCAGGTAATCACCCTGCCGTTGCAGCATACCCAAAATTAGAATTTCAAGTCATTAAGGATGAAGATGGTAATAACTTCAGAATCCAGGCTGCTACGACAATAACAACAGAAGTAATAACGAATGAAGGGGAGACGAAGCTCTATTCGACAACAAAGTTGGATGGGACAAGCACAACAAACGACGAAACTACAAGCATCGAAAACTTTGAGGAATATTCTGAAACCACAGAATTGTATGCTCGATCGATCTCGGAAAACGAAATTCAAACGACTGTCATTTCGAATCGTTTACAATCAACGAATATTCAAACCTCGAAAACTAATAATACTTTTCTTTCAGTAACGAATAACCCTCAACCAAAGAAAGTTAATCCTGGCACTAAATATCTAGAAGATAAAAGCTTCTCCATTTTGGATTTTGCTTATAAAGAGGTTGATAAAGAATTAGGCATTACGAATTATGCGGGTTCTGCTATTAGAGCAACTGCTGCGACGCTAAAAGATGCCTTTACCGGCCGAGATGATTGGAGTAATACACTGAAGAAGAACAATTGTAGTGAGACGGATGTTTCATTCAGTGCAATGGGATGTCGGTTGAAATCATTGGGAACGATGTGGAACAACAACTTCAATGATAGGTTGGATGCAGCCACACTCGCGGAACAAGAGGAAAAAAATTTGCTCTCAGGGGATTCAATCATTGGCTACGGAGATGAGCTTGAATTCTCGAGTCTATACCCGGTAATGTATCCAGTTCCTTCTTTTACACCAACGAGGACAACAACCACAGGAACTATTAATGGGCGATCTCAAACTGTAAGCCACGGACAGTATGAAGAACATTCCGTCACTGAGGGAACACAAAAACAATTCAGCACTTCATGGGCAAATGCAACAGCAGTGGATACTGTCCATGCAGCTGATTTATGGTTTGCTTACACAATAACTAATATTGGATCAGATTATGCTCGCAATATTTGTAATGTAGCTATCAATGTTTATATTGGTGATGAAATTATT
>JAAYFL010000154.1 GCA_012728235.1 Synergistaceae bacterium | reverse complement strand
CCCGAGTTTATCAAATTAATAAATTATAAATCGCGCTTAGCCTTGCCATTAGAGGCCTAGCGCGATTATTTGTTGTGATTTGACTGTGGTACACCAGCCCTTAGAGAAGTCTCTTAACTCCTCATACTTTACTATTCCCTTATTCCAGTCTATTCCTAGCTTTTCTACTAGCTCCTTAAAGTCCTCATTACCCTTTACCCTGTAAAAACCTGTGTTTAGTTCATGTGCTCCGGCACTCCCAAGGGCCCTAGCTAGCCTAGCGGCACTAAAGTCAAAACCATCACCTCCTAGGGTCTGTATTATTCGAATTATCATGAGAGATATAAAACAACTTAGAAAGTGTGATTCTATATGATCTTTTAAGCGTAGATGAACCGGCTTTGCATGTAGATCAGTCTTTGTAATCCTAAAGCACTCTTCTATCCTATAAAGCTCGCTGTAGGCCGCCATTATCTCCTCTTCACTCATATCTAATTCACTTGTTACAAGGACATTTATTCCATCAAACTGCTCATCAAAGGCCAGTTGATCCTCGTTTATCTTTATCACCGGACTAAAGGGTCTCAACTCCTTTGTAATGGGGTCTTCATAGAAAAGTTCAAGATATCTCTTGCCACCTCTCTTGGCAGTCTGTCTAAACAGCTCAGCATTTGTAAGCTTTGAAGCATAGTCTAGAGCCCCGTCTCTCCTTTTTTTCTCCCTAAGAGCATACTTTTCATTCCAGGTAACAAGAACCTTCTCCTTTACTTCAAGGCCATCCTCCAGAGCCCTCACTCTTATCATAGACTTCCAGGCAAAGTCCATGGTCTTATTATAGAGCCATCCATCCTCTTTTAAGATGAAGTCCTGGATATCTTTAGGGGAGCCTCTTCTTCCTCTATGCTTTTGTGAGAATAACCAGCCATCTTTATTTGCGTGATTAGCCCCTACATTTTTCTTACTATTCATTGCTTTATCTGCAACCACTACAACTCTCTCAAGACCAAACTGCCTCTTGACCTGCTTGATAGCTGGTAAGTAGGTGAGGGGATCTGTCTCATTACCACTAAAGAGCCTGTAACTAATAGGGATACCATTTGAATCCATGAAAAGACCCATCTGAACAATTGGACTTCCACTATTTGATTTGCAAGGCCCTTTTTTCCTTAGGCCACTACTTATCTCTCCTGTGGTCTTGTCCACCAAATCCTCATCATTAAAGTCGATGTCAAAGTAGTAGTTAGTCACATCATAGAAAACCAAATACCCAAGCCTGCCAATGTTCTTACTTATCTCTTCGTGGGCTCTTAACTGGATAGCCTCTTTAAGCTGGCTAAGAGGTTCAAGGGACCTATATATGTCATTACTACTTAGATCCCAGCTTCCAAAGAGTTCTTTTTGACTCCTGGCAGTATAGATCTTACTACCTGGGTTTAGGATCCTTTGGTAGACAAGAAGTTTTAAGACTCTCTCGTAGACTAGGGCCTTTTTCTTATCCTTGGAGTTCTCCTTAATAGCATCCCCAATTCTAAGCATCTCAAAGACATCGTCTAATAGCTTCCAGCCATAGGAAAGATCCTCATCATAGAGGGGAGAATCAAGCTCATAGGTTACACTAAGTTTTCTTCCGATTTCATCTGTAAGTAGGCCTTCTTTAGCTTCTTTTCTAAGTCTTTCATAGGCGCCAGGTTCATTTCTTTCTAATTCCTCATATGAACCATAGGATTTGAGAGTTCTCTTTTTGCCCTTTCCATCTTCTCTAAAAGACTCTATAAGATAGACGTACTCCTTGCCTTCTCTGTTTTTTCTTTTCACTATATATGCCATAATTCATTATACCATACTCTACCGTATACTACAAGCAAAAAGACTAATAAAAAAGCGATTATTCCT
>JAAYFL010000153.1 GCA_012728235.1 Synergistaceae bacterium | reverse complement strand
GAGAAATACCCCCTCCGAAGAGGGGATTGCTGTTATGCCTCGAAAATCTCTCCGTCATTCCAAGCTTCATCTTCCATGAGCTCGATGTCTTTTATGGCGTCTTGCTTTTCAGTGATGTAACTCAAATCGCCATACCTAAATCCTGTAGCCTCTGATGCTCTGATAAAATCTAATGCTTCTTGTCTTGTCATTTCGTATCTCCTTTTCTCTTTATACCTAATATTACACCCTATAGTAGAACCTGTCAAGCACTTTCTACCATCTTTTTACAAAACTTTTCCGTTGAGTAATCTGTTTGTTGTGTCTCGCCATTATTTACTCCTTCTGTCATTGTAGCAGATTCTTCACTATCTGCAAGTGCATGGACAGCCAGCCAATAACGATATCTTTGCTCTTCGGTCATGTTCAATCCTTTTATATCCCTAGGATATTCTTCGTCTTCACAAAATCAATACGCCCATTCTTCAACCTATGCTTTGTCTGTTTTATCTCGATAGGGTGACAGCGCTCCAGAATTCTAGAAAAGATACGCTTGTTGGATATATCCTCTGGATTCTTTATATCTTCCAATGATAGGTTCGTAGTGATAATCATTGGCAGTTTAGCGGTGTATCTTGTATCAATAACACCATAGATAATCTCTTGCATGTAATCCGTTCTCCGCTCCGTTCCCATATCGTCAATGAGCAATAAGTCGTATGAGTTGAAAGAGGTATAAAACTCTGTCTTGTCGAAGTCAGCAAAGGATTTACTTGCTAGGTCTGGAAAAGAAGTACCCTTGCACTTATAACCTTGGTCAAGAAGGGCATTGAGAATGCAGTTGGCAAAGAATGTCTTTCCACCATCCACCAATCCATAGAACAACAACCCCCTTCCATCTTCCAAGAAGGTCTCAAAATGTTCTGTGTACTTCTTGCAAGCGTTGGTTATTACAGGGAGAGAATTGTCGTCTTTGTCGAATGTGTTTTCAAGAAGTGAAACATCGTTGTAGCAATTCGCCTTGTTCAGCTCTATACGCTCCACAAGCCTTTTCTTCCTGTCCGCTTCCTCCTGGTTGCATACCTCCTCCGCTTGACAATCGCACATACAACCAAATATCTTCTCTGTTCCTAGAAAGATTTTCTTGAGCTGCTTTGGTGTGTGGCATTTCCCACAATACAAAATACCATCCTTGATATAATCGCCTTCTTCCCTTGTAGCCTGTAGACCATTCAAAACATCTGTTAATGCACTATTCATTATTACCCCTTAATTTAGATTCTATAACTTCCCTTATTATTATCTTTTTCCCTTCATTCCTTTTTAAGAAATAGAATATTCCATCATGCCTATATAATATAGAAGCTATTTCCCACTCATATCCATCATATTGAATCATAATAGCTCCTGTTGTATTTCTCCAGTAAACAATGATTCTGGTGTAAATAAATCAGCTTGCATAGCGTGTTGTTGATAACGTTCTTCTTGATCTTCCCAATAATCTTTGTCAATCTCACAACCTTCAAATGAGAATCCCATATCATGGCAAGCAATACGGATTGAACCACTGCCAACATGGGAATCGAAAATCTTATCATT
>JAAYFL010000152.1 GCA_012728235.1 Synergistaceae bacterium | reverse complement strand
CCTGCCTTTTTAGCATCCTGCTTGGCTTTTCTATTAACTATGTTTCCTATTCTTCCCATAAAACCCTACCTTTCTCTGCTATTGTAGCATGTCAAGACCCAAATATACATTAAAATTCTCACATAAAAAGGGCCAGCTTATTCACCGGCCCTAGTCGCAAATTCGCTTAACTTCTATTAATTAGTCTTTTTTTCTTAAGAGTACAAAGGCTCCGCCTAAGAGGGCAAGCCCTCCAAAGAGCATACCAGCCATAGGAGCTGCACCAGTTGCTGGAAGTTTACTAGGTGTATACTTATTGACAAAGCTTGGTTTTTCTAAAACCTTACCCTTTTCGTCGCTATATACTATCTCAACTTGTCCCTTTTCATCAACCTTGATACTTACCTTAATAACAGACTCATCGTAGCTTATCTCACTATCCTTACCCTTAACTTCTACTATGCTGTAGTTGTAAACGCCAGGTTCTTCAAAGCTGAGAACCTCGAAGCTTATTTTACCTTCCCCATCGTTTTTGACGGTTTCTACAATCATGTCCTCTGACATAAGGTTAAAGGTAAATTCCTTATCCTTTAGTTTCCTACCTTCAAGAATCTTGGTTAGGCTTAGCTGACCTTTTTCGATAAGGCTATTTGATACTTCTAGGAGCTTCTCTTCTTTAACATAATAGACAGGCACATAGTCATCGCCATCCTCGTCCACTTCCTTAACAGAATAGATATAGTCGTTACCATCAATGTCTGTTAGATCCATATCCTGCCAGGCAACCTCTGTAACTCCATCAAGAAGCTCTAATATATCTGCTTCAACATCCTCTACCTGACCACCCTCAATCTGTCTAAAGAGTTTAAACCAAATAGTAGGTCTCTTATCAGCCTCACCAAACCAGGTCTTAAGCGCCTTGATTTCACCCTTAGGAATGATATATTTGTTGGTTACCCTTAAGCCTTCTTCGGTTTTTTCATAGTTATCAGGAGTATAATCTTTACCCTCTCCATCTACTTCCACCACCTTAAAGTAATAGGGATTACCATCTTTGTCAGTCTTTTCTACACCAGCAAATACCACTTCTTTAGTTCCAGACTCTAGTTTTACTGGGTCTACTCCCTCAAGAGCCTCCCATGATCCTTCATCTTCAAGGTCTAGGCTCCTATAGAGTTTAAACCAGATATCAGGTCTTGTATTGGGACCATCTTGCCAAATCTTAAAAGCGCTAATATCAGTCTTAGGAATCACATAGGTGTTTATAACCTCTCTGCCATCTTCAAACTTTTCAAAGCTTTCAAGATCTAAATTCTCTCCGTTTTGGTCTACTTCCCTAACAACAAAGTCATAGTATTCTCCTTGTGAGTTGGTTAATTCAAGATCCTTCCACTCAACCTCATAGGAGTCTTGGCCATCAAGAATTTCAACTTCCTTAAGGTCTGTATCTACTTCCTCTTCTAGTTGGCCTAGAACTCTGTAAACCTTAAGCCAGATATTCTCTCTTACAACCTTACCATTGACCCAAGTTTTCTTCGCTCTTAGGTCTCCTAGAGGAATCTTGTAGGTGTTGGTTACTTTAAGCCCTTCCTCTGACTTATCAAAGTTTTCTACTGTGATAGGCTCACCATCCCCATCTACCTCCTCTACTGTAAAGGT
>JAAYFL010000151.1 GCA_012728235.1 Synergistaceae bacterium | reverse complement strand
CTAACCTCCACTTCTTCACCCCTAAGCATTCCTTCGGAATTTCTAGGTACTATTAAATAACCATCACTGCGAGCAAGAGACAAAGAAGCCCCCGCTCCCCTATCCATGGGGGTAACCTTGTAGGACCCATCCACCCTGCCCAGCCTAACCCTTACATACTCCTGGTTAGATAGACTTGATGTAACTCTGCGGGTCAAGGTCCCTGTAATAACTGGCTTTATCTCTTTTGGTAGATGGGCCTTCTTTCTTAAGATAGGCACCACCAGCTCTTCGTAAACAACATGGGTAGACACTGGATAGCCAGGAAGGCCTATAAAGGGCTTATCCCCTACCACACCTAAAACCGCTGGCTTTCCAGGTTTTATATCAATGCCGTGAACCAGCAGCTGGCCCAGCTCCTCACAGATAGTAGACGTTAGATCATCCCTACCTGCAGAGCTACCAGCAATCATAACTATTATATCAGCATCTAGGCTTTTTTTCACTGCCTCAAGAAGGGTGTCTTTGTCATCCTTAGCAATAGAAAGCCTCCTACTAACCCCACCATTAAGCTTGGCTAGAGCCTCCAGCATGGCGGTATTTGACTCAATTATCTGGCCCTTTTCTGGGCTGCCATCAATTATTTCATCCCCTGTTGGAATAAAGACTATCTCCGGCTTTTTATAGACCTCTATCTCCTCAATACCTGAAGCCAAAAGAACACTTAAATCCACCGGTGAAAAGACATGCTCCACTGTAAAAAGCAGGTCCTTTTCAATTATATCCTCCCCCATGGGCCTAACATGCTCCCAGGCATGGGCTGGTTCAAGGATTAAAAAGCCTTCTTCGGCTACTACAAGATCCTCAGCCATGATAACGCTATCATAGGGAGCTAGGAGGGGATCTCCTGTATCACAGTCTAGATAGTCCCCTTCTTTAAGTAGTAGAGGCCTATGCTTTCTTGCATCTAGAGTGGTCCTACTACTAACCATGATGCCATCCATAGCGCAGCTATGAAAATAAGGGGAACTCAGCCTAGCAAAGATTGGCCCTGCACTAACCCTGCCAAGGGCCTTTCTAACTGCTATAGTCTCGGTCTTTTTTTCTTTATAAAAACTGTTAAGAGCCCCGTCTAAAAGGTTCCTAGCCTCCTCTAGGCTCTTTGTCGATAAATATACATTTCTCATATCAGTCTAAGGGGTAGACCTGGACTAGGTCCTGACCCACTGCTCCCTCCTCCCTATCCTCCAAAATAAAGTATCCCTGGGCTCTGGCCAAAACCGATAGGCTACCTGAAGCCCCAAATATAGGCCTGGCCCAAAGCTCTCCATCTTTATAGTCAAGCTCTACTGGCTGGTAGAGGGTCCTACCAGGAGTTGCTGCCATGTTGTGGCTAAGTCTAGCCTCTACATAGAGCCTCTTATCCAGCCCATAGTAGTCTCTAAAGGCCTCTTCAACCAGGGCCATAAAGACTATAAAAGAGCTAACAGGATGGCCTGGTAGCCCTAGGATAACCTTTTTCCCATCGGAAGCTAGGATGGTGGGCTTGCCCGGCTTTATGGACAGGCCATGAAAGAGCAGGCCTGGCTCCATCTTAGACAAAATAGAAGCTAGGTAATCCTTGTCTCCTTGTGAGGAGCTTCCACTGACCATTATAAAATCTGCCTCATAGGCTAGGGCCTCTGTCAGCTCCTGCCTATCATCTGCTACCCTGGTCTTTCCAAGGACCTCAAAACCCAGGTCCTGGGCCAGGGCTTCAACTGAAAAACCATTAACATCCCTG
>JAAYFL010000150.1 GCA_012728235.1 Synergistaceae bacterium | reverse complement strand
TAGATTACCGTAATCCTGTCTTTATTTTACCGGCACCCACTGTAGAAACAGCAGGCTACGAAGTCGTGATTCGAGTGCGCAGTACCAGCACCGTGCTTTTGGCTGCTACTGTCTGGACTCCAGAAGAGTTCCTTGGCCATGCCGCGCGCAGTACATCGTTCTGGAGCTTCTACTTTGGCTTAGCTGCTCTAAGTAGCTTACTGGCATTGGTCTTGGCTTTAATTCTACGTACGCATTTACTCTGGACAGCTACCGCCTTTTCAGTGGCTTATGTGTTTGTCGCCAGTGTGCAAGGTTATGTGTACTGGGTTCTACCTGTGCTCGCCATTCCACTGCAACACTATGCCACCAGTGTTTTGATCTTGCTTTCGTTTGCTGTACTGATGTGGATGAGCAGTGAAATCGTCAATCTTAGACAGCATTTGCCGTTGGCCCATAAGATTTTAATGGTGGCGTGCGGAGTTACTTTATCGCTATTGGTTTTGATTCCTTTAGATTTGTATAGCATCGCAATCAAAATAAAAACTGCCATTTTGCTGATCGCTTATACGTTATTTATTTACTCAGTCTTGCATATTTGGATTAGAGATAAGTTTCCATTATCGACGCTAGCGCTGGGCATCAGCCCGATAGTGTGTATGGTCGCCAGCTTGTTTGGAGTGTTCTCTGCTTTTGGCTGGATTCCTTTTTATCAAGAAGTCTATGTGATTTGGCAGTACGCCTTGGTTGAAAATATGTTGCTGGTCCTGGCGATCAGCGTTTATCGCATACGCAAAAGACAACAGTAGGAATTTGAACGACAAAAGCTGACCCGCGACTTAGCCGCAGAGCGCGAAGCCAGTTTTAATCAGCGCCAGTTTATGGGCACGGTTTCACACGAATTTCGCACGCCCTTGGCCATTATTTGCGCAGCATTAGAAAATCTGCAACTCTCCGAATCTGATGTGGATAGTCCGCGCTTGAGCCGTTATCAAAAAATTGAGCGCGCCACTGAGCGTTTAATTCAGCTCACCGATAACTGCTTGGCGGATGCGCGTTTATCGGTTGGTGCGACAGCACTGTATCTTGAGCCAACTGACTTGATGCGCTTACTGTCGTCGGCCGCCTCGCTTGTGCACATCTCGGATACGCATCAGTTAGTATTGACCGTCAATGGTGATCCAGAGGCGGTTGCGGCTTGTCATTGTCAGGTATTGGTGGATTCGGCGATGATGAGAATTGCAATGTCTAACGTGATTGACAATGCCATCAAGTATTCAAATGGTGGCGATATTCGTATTGATTGCAGTGTGTCGGACGCAAAGGTAACTGTGCTGATTTATGATCAAGGCACAGGGATCGGCACGCTAGAGCCTGACGCTATTTTTCAACGCTATCGTCGTGGTAGCTCGTCAAAACATGGCACTGGATTGGGTTTGTTTGTGGCCCAGCAAATCGCTAATGCTTCAGGTGGAAGCTTAAAGCTGTTGCGCAGTACCGCTCAAGGCAGCTGTTTTGAGTTTACGTTAAAGCGGGCTATGGAGGATTAATCTCAGATGAATGTGAGCAAACCGAATATCGCCGTGATTGAAGACTCTAGTGATTTGCGTGAGGAGTTAAGCTTTTATCTCACGCAAAAAGGTTACAAGGTCTGGAGTGTGGGCAGCGCTGAAGCATTTTGGAAAGAACTGCATTTAAGTCCAGCCGATATTGTCTTGGTCGATATTGGTCTGCCGGGTGAAAATGGTTTTAACGTGGTTGAGCAACTGGGGAAAATGCAGAACTTTGGCTTAATCATCATCTCGGCGCGTGGCAGTCAAGAGGACAATAGGCTGGGGTTACAAAGCGGTGCCGACCTGTATTTGGTCAAGCCTATTAGTTTTTCGCACTTGGTGTCATCGATCGATGCTCTGTGGCACAGAATGCAAAACAGCCAAATGCAGACTGTTAGCCGGCCCAATACGGCTGAGCGCTGGGTGTTAAATAGTCAAACCAGAGTTTTAGTCTCGCCCTCCAATGGCGAGCTGAAACTGTCTCAGCAAGAACACAACTTGGTTGCCGCATTGAGTGATGCACCGCAAGAAGTGTTCTCTAAAGAAACATTGCACAATTTGTTGTTTCAATACGAGGAAGAAAGCGATGAGCACCGCATTGATGTGATTCTCAATCGCTTGCGTAAAAAAGCGCGTGAGCAGCATTTCAAATTACCGATTCATTCCATCTTTGGTAAAGGTGTGGTGTTTACTGGGCAGATAATAAAGTAGTAAAACTAAGACTTTTGAGAGAATTGAGAATGATGCATTCAAGTTCTTTTTCATAGACTAGCCCCAACAGCTGTTTATGCAAGTTTGGGGTGTGTTATGAATAATAAGGTCTTTTCGACACCTGAAAGGCTCTCGCAGCGGGTTTGCTGCAAAGTGATGTTCTCCAGTCTTGTTCTTTGGTTTTTTTGTGTTGCTGCTCAAGCATCACCGGTTGTAAATGTCGGCCAAGAAACCGTTCAGCTGACGAGTTTCCCAATTGAATATTTCATCGATGATTCACAGTTGCTCGACTATCAATCAGTTCGCCAAGAGGCGTTTCAGAACACAACGAGTACCACGACCCTTGGCACTCAAGCCACAGTGACTTGGTACCGAATTAGGCTCTACAATTCAAAACAACAAGATAAGAATCTTTTCCTGAATTTACCTAAAGCTTATCACGTGCGATCGATCCAAATAGTCGAAGAGCGCTCTGAAGGTTTAACCAAGCAAACTTTGCTAGACCTCAATCAAGCAAGTGATCACCCTCTGATGTACCGCGGCGCAGTGGTTTATCCTTTTGTTGTGCCTGCCGAAGATACTACTGTTCTGTACGTGCGCAGCCACGTCTACTCACACCAGTGGTTTGCTTCAGAAATCTACGATGAGGAGCACTCGCGAAGAGCGCTAGTAGGCAGGCATCTGGATATAGCTGTACTGGTCGGCATGATGCTGGCGCTAGTGTTTTACAACGGTTTGCTGTATTTCGCGACGAGCAGAAAAGAAAATATTCTTTATTCACTCTATCTGATCTCAGGATTAACTTGGATTGCATTGTCTTACGGCTTGATTAGCAAGGTATTTAACCTCTATGGCGACAGTGTATTTATCTTGAATTTATCGGTGTTTACTATGCCGATTTTTCTCTTGCTGTTTATGATGACTATTTTTGAGACACGGCAGTTTTACCTCAAAGAACATCGTGCCCTGCAAGCTGTGTTGGGGTTGTTGGTGGCCGCGTTTTTATATGGGTTGGTTGATATTACCCAGGCATTGAAGCCTGCGGCAATCCTAGCG
>JAAYFL010000149.1 GCA_012728235.1 Synergistaceae bacterium | reverse complement strand
TCTGAATCAAGCTCAGTTTCCTCCTCATCCTGGTCTCCATGGTCTTCACCATCTGGATCCTTGGCTGTTACTGTTGCCTTGTTAAGGACCTGACCCTTATCTAGGTCTGCCTGAGTAATCTCATAGTCTACCGAGAAGCTTGCTGACTCACCTGGAGCCAGCTTGTCTATTAACTCATCTAGATCTACCAGCCCATCCTTAACCTCAACATCTTTAAGAGTCACATTGCCTGTATTTCTTACGACGATGGTGTAGACAATCTTATCTCCAACCTTACTTAATTCTTCAGCCTCAGCACTCTTTTCTATCTCTATACCTGGACTATGCTCTAGGTCTACTTCATCTTCAGGCTGGTCAGGGTCTTCAATCTCGTCGACTTCAAGCTCGACCTGGTTTATAACCCTACCACTATCTAGATCATCTTGATTAAAGAAGTAGCTACCTGTAAAGAAGACTTTTTCACCAGGAGCAAGTTCGTCTACCTGTCCATCTAAGCCAATCATTGTATCAACAACAGAAATGTTGTGAAGAGTAATATTGCCTGTGTTTTCAATAGTTATGGCATAGTCGATCTTGTCACCAAAATTAACCTTGCCATCACCATTGGCATCCACATAAACACCCTTTTTGCTGGAGGTTAAATCGGCTGAACTTTCAAAGCCGATTAGGTCTTCGTCTTCATCTTGGACCTTACCACCATCAGGATCTTGGCCTTCTACACTGGCGATATTGTGGATCTGGCCAGCATCCAAATCTTCCTGTTCCAGTAGATATTCATGGCTAATCTCTTCGCTCTCACCTGGTGCAAGTTCTGCTATAGGCACTACTAGTCCTAGGAAGGGGTCACTAACCTCTAGGTTAAAGAGGCTAACATTACCCAGATTCTGCACTAGCAGACTATAGATAATATTATCTCCTGCATCGGCTCTACCATTGCCATTGAGGTCATCAAAGACAGAGGTTTTTATTATTTCAACTTCAGCCACTTGCTCTAGAGGAGTCTCTATTTCTGTTTCATCCTCCCTTGAATTCCCATCGGGATCCTTACCAGTTACAAAGGCCTCATTTACAACCATGCCTCTATCTAGATCGGTTTGCTTAATCTCATAAACACCAAGGATTTCATGGGAAATTCCTGGAGCCAAGCTTGAAATAAAATAATCTTCTATTTCTAGTAGAGGGTCATTAACCAAGATGTTGGTCAAAGTAACCTCACCTATGTTGGTGACTCTAATAGTATAATGAATTTCATGGCCTTCCAGAATTAAGCCTGAACCTAGATCCTCATATTCTTTGTCAATGGAAATCCCCACACCAAGGACTTTGAGAATGCCATTTAGATAGGTGATTTCATAGTTGGCAGACACGTCTTGTGTGCCCTCTTTAATCACAGCACCACTGGCCACATTGGCACTGGTGCCAACAGCTGTTTGCGAGCCAGTGATAAGGATAGACTCAATGGTTTGACCTGTAGCTAGGCTTCCAACAGTAATCTGATGGCTGTTGTCTGTCAAAGGACTACCGTCAAAGATCTTAGATGCTGAGCCTGCAGTAATCTCCAAGGACCTCTTGAAAATTTCTAGGGTTCCATCGACCTTGGTAATTACATATTCATGGCTGACATCAAGACCGTCCCGCATTACTTTGACAGAATCAACCTTGTTCTCAACAGATCCTACATTGGTAATGCTACCTGAAATTACTACCTCTAGACTATCCCCAGTTTTAAGGCCAGTCTGGCTGAAGCCTGAATCACTCAAGACCTGGCCATCATAGACCTTGCTAGCACTGTTGGCTGTAACTTCAAGCTGGGCCTTCCTAGCAAATCTAGCGGTATAAACAGCATCTGTCTTAACATCCTCTTCATGGCGGATAGCTTGGTCTGAGCCGTCATCCCAGTCTACAAAGTAGTAGCCTGCATCTGCCTTGGCTTGGACTTCCTCAGTGGATCCACCATAGGAAACTGTTTGACTGGCACTGCCTAGGATACTACCCCCGCTAGCTGCCAAATAGTCTACGGTAAAGCTCTTCTTTCTCCACTGGGCATAGAGGAAGTTCTGAGGTCCCTTATTATCTAGGACTATCTGGCTGCCTGGGGCAAAGCCAGCACCACTTCCATCACTTCTTACATTCCAGCCTATAAAGTCATGGCCTTCTTTAATAAAGGTATTGGCCCTGACCTGGTGACTAGAATTATTAGGCATGGATAGAACAATCTGAGAATCCACACCATCTAGTCCACCATTGCCATCATAGATAAGGCTGGTGGTTTCAGGTCTTGGGCCCCAGACGGCTTCTAGGACTAGATTTCCTTCAATATTGACTCTGTCACCTGGGTAGAAGAAAGCACTTCCATCCTTTTCCTTCCAGCCTAGGAAAACCTTACCAGCTGAATGAGACATGGCTCCCCTACTCATAATCTTGGCAGCGGAACCTAGTTTATAATCTTTATTATCCACTGGTACCGGACCACTACCTTCACCAGCCTCATAGCTGACGCTATAATCAGGACTATTCCAAACTGGGTAGAGAATAATATCATCCCTTTCTATAGGAAGATCAAAGTCAAATTTTACAAAGACTCCATCCACATACCAGAACCAACCAAGGAAATCCCCTTCGATTAGTCCGTTTGGAATTACCTTTCCAACCAACTGACCCTCATTTATACTGCTGCCATGGGGGATGTTCTCTACTGAAGCTAGAGTACTATTGGCTGGGTCTAGATAGTACTGAACTCTACGCACAGGTGGTGCCCACTTGGCATAGAGGGCAATGTTATGCTCTGGCATTACCTTTCCGGCAAAATCAAACTCAGTCCCGGGGGTAAAGTTAGGGGTTGTGAACCAGCCAGAAAAGACGTAATCGCTACCTACTCCACTGGGTCTGTTTGGAGTGTAGTTCGCAGAGGCTATTGAAGCCCCAAAAAGGTATTTCTCTTTCTTCTCAAAATTTGGATTGAAAAAATCAAGATCATACTGTCTTCTCTCATAGTAGAAATAAACATTGCCATCACTTTTTTGATCTGTAACCAGATGCTTGACACCTTTTAACTCTTTAGCTGACCAGTTGCCACTGGCATAGGCAGTTTGAGAGTACTTAGGGTCTTCAGTATAATACTTTCCACTATAGAGCTGGCCACCAGTATCTCCTGGTAGGTTCTCTATCATGTAGTGGAGAGTATAAAGACTAAGATTTTCACTCCATACCCCAGTAAAGACCTTGGTGGTCCCATTGGCATTAAAGAGATTAGGTGTTAAGTCCATCCTCTTAGATACAAAAATAGTAGTAGTATCTGGATGGCTCCAGCCCTGGAAAAGATAGGTTTTCTTATTATTACCAGTTCCCTCTGTAACATTGGGCACATTTGAAGCGGTAGGCCATTTGTCAGAAATATCTGAATCATACTTGGCCTGGAAACTGTACTTGGTGCCATTATGGGTGTAGGTGTTGCCACCAATAGTCATGCTTGCTGTAGCAGGCCTAGTTCCACTAGAAGGTATAAGCACAAATTCTACCTTATAGATTTTTCTTGAGTAATAGACATTAACTATTGTTGAACCGTCTCCCTTTATGACCTTGGGGCCATCGTCATGGGAAAAGGAGAAATATTCAAACATGGTTGTGTCCTTATCTGAAGAACTTAAACTAGTGTTATTTCCTGTTAAACCTGATTTAGTTACAGTCTTCTCATAAGTGTAGCCACTATCATTGGCATTCTCCTTCCAGTAAACCAAGCTATAGTTTACTGTCTTGGGAGTCCAGATAGCATAGGCACTCATATCTCCATTAACCAGGGTGCTGCTACTAATGACTGAGCCGCCACCATTAGCCTGGCTATTCCAGTGCATAAAAGTATAGCCTACTCGCTGAGGGCTAATAAGACTTCCAAGGGCTTGTCCCCCTACCACATACTTGGGTAGGACCTGGGAGCCTCCCTGGCTATCAAAGCTGACCTTCCATCTATCTGATAGTACTGCATAGAGGTTTAAATCAGAGTTTACTGCCTGGTTAAAGTCATAGGCTAACCCGCCTTCACTTAAAGACCAATGTTCAAAGGCCTTGCCTGTTTCATCTATAACCAGACTAACTCCACTGTCATTTACCGCCTGACCTGGTTGGACCTTTTTAGTAGTGATAACACTTCCAGCGTAATTAAAGTAAACAAAATAGCCTTCATCAAAGTCCGCATCCAACCTGTAGCTACCACTGGTTAAAACACTAATAGCTGTCCCAAAATCAAAGGCTACTGTCTCACTTTCTAATATCCAGCCTTTGAAGTTCTTGCCTTCTTCTGCTGCAAGCTCAGGCTCTAGTAGATACTCTCCATCCTGAACTATTTGGCTGTCAACCAAGACACCGCCAGAATAGAAGTTATACTCTGCAGTAGCTATATCGGCTAAGGCATAAATGGAGAAATGATCAGTCCAAAAGCTAAGACCACCAGCCGAGATATTTATTGCTAGAGGCTCTATTGAAGCCTGTGCGGCTCTCATCATGGCCTGGCCCTGGCTTTGTCCCAAGTAGTAGGCCTCAACCTCTCTACCGTAGGCTAGGCCAGAAATCAAGACCTGAACACTACCAGAAGGCTGGCTACCTTGACCATCTTTATCCAGGAGCTCAATATCCAGGACCTTCAGTCTATTAAAGGTTTTATCTCTGGCTGCTTCTAGGTTATCCTTATAAGCCGAGTCATCAACCAAACTAACCCTTAGACTAGAACCAGGTTCTAGTACACCTTCGTCAGCTATAATCTCTACATTAATTCTACCAGCACTGGCAGATAGAGATCTTGGTCCTTCTTCAGGCTCCTCTTCCATGGCAAAAGCTGCCATTAGCTGAAACTCTTCGCCGTCATCCTCGTCTTCCTCTTTTATTTCAAACACATCTTCTTCAGTGACTTCAAATTCATCTACAACTTCTTCTGCTACAATCTCTCCTAATTCGTCTTCTTCTATATCTCCATCTTCATCTAAAGTGTCACCAAGCTCAGAGGAAGAAACATCTCCCCCTTCATCCTCCTCATGGAGGATCTCTTCTTCTTCTGGTATTTCTACTAGGACTGCCCCGGCAAAGGATACTAAAAATCCATTTAATGTCAGAGCATAAATTAGTAGGAATACAAGAAATCTCTTAAGAAAATTTCTCATCCTATCCTCCTATTATTTGATAAGACATGAGCAAATTAAAATACCTTTAATCGAAAGATTCTAACTAATAATTAAATTTGCTCCCACATAACGCACCACCTTAGTGGCTATGATTATCTAGTTAAACCATCTACTATTAGATGGTTTGCTTTTTCCAGAACCTGGAAAATATGCAAATGTCTAACTAACCCTTAAATATGTACTTGTCCTGCCAAATAATAAGTAGTATCCTAACCCTCTGGCTTCTATTTTGCCCCTCAAGCGAAGTTTCAAACAAAAAATGACCTGTAATTATGAAAACAACCTTTTTAAAAGGATAAAAAAGACAAATTATGTCCTTTCCCGCCTGAAAAAGACCCCATGTCTGACTGAACGGTTTCTGAACGATGTTTTTTTTGGAATTAGTGTAATATTTAGAATTATATGAGGAAAAACCTTGGAATCACATGGAATATTGCTTCTTTATATGAAGTTTCAACAAATTATATATTCTCTTGGCTTAAATAACAATGGATAAAATAATTAGAATTCATGTCTTTTGGATTCAAGATCATCCATTTTTAATTAATTCTCAGAAAATTAAGATGGTAAGATAAATATCCCCTGACAGGGGCTCTGATTCCAGATAAAAAATTCCATCAGAGGAATAGGATTTTTAATTAGGTTGATATTTTCATAGAGAGCTTTTACCTTATAGCAAATAAAAAATGCCTGCCTAAACAAGCATCCTCGCCCATTACTTTTTCTGACTTTTTAATTGTTTTTTTAACGGGTCTATAATAACTGAGGCATGCCCCGCTTTACTTTATCATATAAGTGAGCAAACCCATAGGAAGGAGAAGGACATGCTGGGGCTTAATTCTATACTAACTCTACTAGGAATAAAAGGCCCAAATGTTAATCTTATTAGCCCCTTTGTCGCTAATTTAAACTATATCATGCTCCGAAAAAAACCTGTCCCATTTAGTCTGGCCTATCAACAGCAGTCTTCTGGCGGTTGCAGAACACTGCTACACGGGATTTTCCTCCATAGGTACAGGTATATAGCACTAAATCATATCCGCTGTTCTGAACTGCTTCAACCTCTATAGAAGCCAAGGTATCCCAATAATCAACCTCATAAATATTCTCAATCCCATCCATATCCGTAAATATGACTGTATCACCTGCCTCCAGCTTTGATAGATAACCAAAATGATTCTTATAATTATGAGCAGCAATCACCAAGTCATCTGTTCTGGTTGAACCAAATTGACGGCAAGGAGCGATTTTTAATCTTGCATAGTCCCACTCAGCCATGACCGGAAGCATCAGCTCCAGCTTTGGAACTGAAAGATACCCAACATAATCGTAACCGTCAATTACTGTAACAGGCATTTCAGAATCAAGGGTTTCAGGTGGATCAGTGGGAAGGGGGGATGTTTGTACTGGGGGCTTATTTTC
>JAAYFL010000148.1 GCA_012728235.1 Synergistaceae bacterium | reverse complement strand
GTGGCAAGGTGCTCTACCCTGCAACCCTCGCTGTGGCTTACGTCAAGTCCAAGGATGAGAGCGTTATCTAATGGCTAAGACAAAGAAGGTAGCGGATTCTACGGAGTCCGCACCTGCTGTAAAGCCAGTGAAGGAAATCACAAACCCTTGTGATTCATGCCCGAAAACATACGACAAGAAGAGTTCTTTTTGCAAAACGTGTGTTAATTATAGAGGTTAATTATGGCTAGAAGTGCTGTAACTGTTTCAAAATGTTTGCTGTATAATACTCCATACGCTGTCACCGCTGATGATGCTGACAAGACAAATGGCCACGAGATTGACGCAAAGGAAATGGCTCACGATCGTTTGCTGGTTAGGTTCCTTGGTGCTACCACCAAATACACCGCAACCATTCTCGCTGGAGACTTCTCCGATGCTTCTCTTGGCAACCTTGCCTTTGATGTGAATACCACTGAAACTAAGGTTGTTTGCCTTGAAGCTTCACGCTTCCTTCAGAGTGACGGTATGCTCCATATCGACCTTGCATCTGCTGGTCAAGTGACTGGTGCAACCATCGAAGCGTATCTGCTTCCGTAACTGAGTGGGGGAGGCAACTCCCCCTTACCCTTTGGAGGGAATATGACGAACAGAAACGAACTTGCTTTGGATGCGTTTCTCACTGCCGGAGGTAGGCTCGACCAACTCCTTCAGAGGGGCACCCCGAAGTATTTCATAAAGTCCACTGACGTAAAACCAGCTGACGCTGAGCTTGGCTCTGAGCTGTACTATGTAGACACTGGCGACTACTTTGTGTACTACGATGATGAATGGCATCTCAAGGTGCAGGGTAGCTACTCTGATATCAAATTCACGCTTACCGCTAAAAAGGGCGACCTCGCAAGTGCTGTTAGCCCTGCTACGCTGGAGGTCACGTATGATAAGGCATACGGAACACTCCCGACCACCACCCCGACTACTGGCTACGAGCTTGAGGGATGGTGCCTTGATGCTCAGCTGACTAACGAGGTGAGTGCAACGGATATTGTGAAGATTGAGGACGATGCGAACATCTACGCCAAGCATGTTCCGATTGTGTACCCGATTACCTACAATCTGGATGACGGAGAGAATGACCCTGCAAACCCTGCAACCTACACCGTTCTTGACGCTGTGTCGTTTGAACCTGCAACCAAAGAAGGCTATACTTTTGACGGGTGGTTCAGTGAATCGGCGTTCACCAATGTTGTCACTGAGATTGCGCTGGGTTCAACTGGTGCGGTTACTTTGTACGCCAAGTTCACGGAGATTATTACTCCGTAAGGGGTTTGGAGAAATAGGATGATAACACTAGCAACAGTCAAGACCTTGCTCAACATCACCACCACCGACTATGACGCTCAGTTAACTCTGCTCATGCCGATGGTGGAAAATGATGTAAGGCGGATACTCAACAATCAGTTCAACGAGAAAGTAGACTGTACGTTTGAGAATGGCTCAACAACCATATCTAACATCTGGAATCTTCGCTCCAAGTTGACCAACCCTGTCGAGATTGGCAGGGTGCTGGAACATCCTTCCATCCCAGAAGAAACATACATCACAGCCTACGATGAAGAGAACGGCATTGCTACAATCTCGCAGGCAACAACAGGAGAGGGAGACTATGTTATATCCTCCATTAATTATGGCATGTTTATTCCTATTGCTAAGATGGCCGGATTCAAGCTCAACGGCATGAGTAGACAAGTATGTGACGGTGAGATTGCAAGCAAGACAATCGGGCCTGTTTCCGTATCCTACGTGCAACACGTGGATAAGCGTTGGGGGTATCCTATGGACATCTTGCGTGACCTAGGGACTCCAATTCAGAGGGTGGGCTAATGCTTGAATGTTTCAACGACTTTCCGAGACAGACAATCGAGATTTTCCAGCACACGGCAAGCTATGACCCCAACACTGGCGTTGAGACAGAAGGCTATTCCTTGAGGGAAACAAGGGAAGTCTTTATCCTTCAAGCTTCCTCATCACAACAGGTATTTGCACAAGCAATCATTGACCAACTCTCTTTAGTAGTTATTACAGATGAAGCGGTAGACAACACCGACCTAATCAAATACGCTGGCCTTTGGTACAGTGTGGCATATCCAGACGACATCCTAGGCATGGGAGAAGTGACTACCATCGGGCTTGTCAAAATCAAGGCTCCGGCTAATGT
>JAAYFL010000147.1 GCA_012728235.1 Synergistaceae bacterium | reverse complement strand
GTGGCAATACTCAGATACAAAGTCAAGTCTATTATTTAGGGCTTTAGAAAGATTTTTTCATTTGATTTCAAAATTATCAGCTATCCAATCTAGCTTTGCTGAAATGACTTTTGAGTATTGCATTCAAATAGAGCCACTAGTGCGGAGATTAGCGCCACCTAATGCGGGCCATGGAGCCAGTCAGTGCGAAAAGACAGAGCCACAGGCTAAGAAAGCCGGGGCTCTATTTTTTTGATTATTTATTGATTATTTTTTGTATAGGTTAATCGATGTCTTTCTTGAGTTGACACTTCTGAGTATCGCCTTCAAATAAAGCCACCAGAGTCGTCTTTAGAACCACCCAGGGTCCTGCAGGGAGCCGGCGTGGGTCCTGATAAGGACCGCTAGCACTAATTACCAGTGCTAGTGGCCCAAGAGGTTTATCTTTTATTTCTTTTTTCTAATTCTGCCATCAGAAATTCTATTCCTATTTTCACTACCTCATCAGCTATTTCTTCCTCCATTATTTCATCCTTCTGCCTATCTCCGTCGGGCAAATAAAAGGGAAGTAAAAGCATTTCTAATTCTTCCATGATGTCCCAGGGAAGGTAGTTATGGAAATAAAACTTTGCGATACGATTTTCTACATCTTCAGGAATCATCTACTGGCCCCCAGTCCGTGGCGCTCTCTCATAGAAATCTCGCCATCGATAAGGATTTTGTAGGAGTCGTGTACAATTCTATCAAGGATTGCATCAGCTATTAAAGCATCTCCCAGTTGTTCATACCAACCTTCAGGAGCCTTTTGTGAACAAAAGATCGTAGAAGACTTTTTGAGTCTGGCCTCGATTATTTCAAAGATTGTGTAGACACTATCTTCAGGTATGGGGGTTAGTAGCCACTCGTCTATTATTAGTAGATCCACCTTTTTGTATTTCTTTATTAGCTTTCTAAAGCTCCCATCGGCCTGATTTTTAGCTAGGGCGAATTCATCTAGCAGTTCAGGAAGTCTCACATACCTAACCTTATAGTGCTGCCTGCAAGCCTGGGTACCAAAGGCATTAGAAATCCAAGTTTTCCCATTTCCTGATGCTCCCATAAGAATTATGTTAAGACCTTTTTGGATGTAATTACCAGTGGCAAGCTCCATTATAAGGTTTTTATCAAGTTTTCTATCTGGGTGGTACTCTATGTCCTCAATAGAGGCCTCTGGTTCACTGAATCCTGCCTGTTTTATTAGTCTTTTGAGCTTATTGTTTTTACGCCTGTAGTACTCCTGATCTACCATGAGGTTAAACCTATCATCAAAGGTCATATTCTTATAATCATTACTATTAAGCTGCTCTTCATAGGCCTCAGCCATGGCGCTGAGCTTCATTTCTTTTAGTTTTCTTAATGTTTCACTATTCATCTATCTTCTCCTCTAAAGTAATCTTTTCCTCGAATAAAGTTATAACTAGTTTTGTCTGGGACATCTAGTTTCTCGTTTTTATTAGTGGCTCTAGTCTTATTTCTAGTTAGGATTGTCTTATAGACGCTAACCATAGGTCTAGATGAAACCTGGAGAAGATCCTTAGCTGCTTTCTCCATATCTGCCTTGGAGTGGTTTCTAGCTAGCCCCTTTAGAGTCATTATTAGATTAAGGGCTCTCTTCTCTGGATTCTGATCAAGAAGAGTGTCTACTAGCCTGAGCATCTCAGGACCTACCTTCTCTGCCCACTTCCTACTGTTTTCCGGTGTGTGCTCTAGAAAGAGGCGATGGTTATCAGGCATGTGGTCTGGGTTCGTAGAGTGCTGCCCTATAGCTCCAGTTAACTTTTTGTGGGATGCAATTCTATAGTCGTTGAAGTATACTTCAATCAAGTCCTTAGTGATGCGGATATCAACCTCACTTCGGATGTATTCGTAGGGGACGGAGTAGTGCATCTTATCGACTTGAAGGTGGTAACTAAGGTCAACCTTAGCACTTCTCCACTCCGATAATTTAAAGCGAGTGTTTCGAAGAGGTAGAAGGTGGTGCTTCTCCTCTTCGTCAAACACCTGTTTTCTAGATCCTGGTCTTTTCTGAAAAGCTTCCGTATTTATTTCATCTAGTTTCTTCCAAATTTCCCTATTAAGTTCATAAAGATCAAAGCACTGGTAGTTTCTTAGTGCAGCTATTATCTGCCTTGATACAAAGCCCACAGTAGCTTCTACACTGGGCTTGTCTTTTGGTTTTTTTACTCTAGCGGGAATTATAACGGTGCCATAGTAATCAGCTAGTTCCCTGTAAGCTTCATTTAATAGAGGCTCGCTTTTTGATGACTTTGTTACACCTGTCCTTAGGTTGTCTGGAACCACTGCCTCAGGAACGGCCTGGAAGTACTCAAAGGCGTTTATGTGACCGGTTAGCCAGCTCTCAGACTTCATATCAAGAAAGCCTTCCACATAGCTGTACTGGCTATAGGGAAGGGTGGCGACAAAGACATAAACCTCTAGATCTTTTCCGCTAGCTCTTTCATGTATTGATAGTGTTGAACCAGCCCAGTCCACCTCAAGAAGTTCTCCGGGTTTTCTTCTTATGGGCATGGTGGCCTTATACTTTTTGGCATACTTTGTGTATTTCTCAGCAAATGTCCTATAGGCGTAGGGAATTTTTCCGTAGTCTCTAGCTTCTGAGCTATACTCTAAATGCAGAAGTTTTAAAGTTACATTCTTTCGACCTAGCTCCTTATGAACTTTTTCCCAATCCGCAGGGTAGTATCCCCTCTCAATTGCCTGCTTTTCTGGAAAAAGAAATTCATTGAGAAAGCTATCTGTAGTAGTGTCTGTTAGTTCTGTTAAACCAAGATTTTTTTATCTTTTAATAATCTTTGAAACCGTATTTCTAGAGCTTCCCACGCTTGAGCTTATGGTGCGCTGGGATACCCCCTTGAAATGAAGCACCAGGATTTTTCGGTACTGAACCATTAAAAAAACCTCCTCTATAATTTTGCCTACCTGATGACGGCATAGTAACAATTATACAGAAGGTTATTACTTTTTATATTAAATTTTACTGGCTCCCCAGTCCGCACTAGCTGGCTCCATTCGATGCATTCACTGGCCCTAATCTCCGCACTCCTGGCTCTTTTCCTCCGCAATACTCAGCTGGCTCTATTTATGGCCCTGGGTGGCTCTAAAGATGACCTTAGTGGCTCTCTACCGTGGCAATACTCAAATACTCTAATAGCATGAACATATAAAGCTTCAACTTGATAAGAATCTTGAATGGGGTTCAAGAAGTCGCAGGTTCGATTCCTGTCACTCCGACCAGAATAAAAGCCTTTGAAGGTTGAAATTCCAAGGCTTTTTTAATGTCAAGATTTGTCACTATTTTCCCTACAACCCTGTCTGAAAACCCTGGGAAACAGACGGTAGCAAACAAACAACTAGTAATTTTCTCTGATTTATTACTTAGATTAAAACTATAAACGTAGACTAAGGATATAAAATATTAAAATTAAAAAAGGTTTATTAAAATTCCACTTACTTTGTTTCTAAATCCACTAAAATCATTTATATCTATTAATCTTGCACCATTTTTCCTTGCAGTCTCTTTAGCTCTTTTGGTAAACCCTTCATTACTTATAATAACAACATGTGAAAGTTCATTTTGGTCTCTAGCAATGATAGCACCTTTTACCGCATTGTTATGTAC
>JAAYFL010000146.1 GCA_012728235.1 Synergistaceae bacterium | reverse complement strand
CAGGCTCTCTACTACTTACTGTAGGAAGCCACCTTGATAAGGACAAACGAGAAAATCTAACTTACTATGGTCAGGAGCTTAACACTGCAACCTATAACCTTACCAGAATGAACCTAATTCTCCATGGTGTTAGACCAGCCAAAATGAAGATTAGAAATGCCAATACTCTTGCTGAAGACTGGCCCGAGGACCCTTCTAAACCAGGTGAAGGAGTCCAGTTTGACGCTGTTGTTATGAATCCTCCCTATTCAGTTAAAAGATGGAATAAAAATGATCTAAAAGTCTCAGACCCTCGCTTTGAAGTAGCAGGGGTACTTCCTCCAGATTCTAAGGGAGACTACGCCTTTTTACTCCATGGTCTTTATCACCTAGGTCAACAGGGAGCCATGGCTATAGTTCTCCCCCATGGTGTTCTTTTTAGAGGGGGCAGTGAGGGGGAAATTAGAAGGAGCCTTATAGAAAGAAACTATATTGATACTATTATTGGACTACCTTCAAATCTCTTTTCTAACACAGGTATACCAGTAACAGTTTTAATACTTAAGAAAAATAGAAAGCTGGGTGAACCAGTTTTAGTAATAGATGCTTCAAAGGAGTTTATTAAAGTTGGGAAGCAAAATGTCCTCCAGGAGAAGGATATTGCTAGGATAGTAGATACCTACTCTGGAAGGCTAGAACTTGAGGGTTACAGCCATTTAGCTTCCCTAAAAGAAATAAAAGAAAATGACTTTAACATGAACATCCCCCGCTATGTGGAGCAGATTGAAAAGGACCTTCCCCATGATGTGGATGGCCATCTTTATGGTGGAATTCCAGAAGATAATATAAGGTCTCTTAAACTTCTTAATACCTATGCCAAAAACAGTCTAGACCAAGCCTTAGAAGAGCTAAGACCTGGCTATAAAAGGCTAAAGGTTTCAAAGGAAGAATTTACAAACCTTATTCTATCAAACCCAAACATCCAAAAGAAAACAGCCAGACTCAGTAAAGACCTATCTAGCTATACAGATAGTTACTTAAACAAGCTAAAAACCATAGACTCAATAGAAAGAGTTAAAGCCCTTAGAGAAGAAATGATGGAGGAACTAAGAAAGCTCTTAGAAAACTATGATTATGTGGATCTCTATGATGGTTACCAGATGATAGCAAGGCTATGGAATGAGTCCCTAAATGAAGACACTGAGCTTATAGCAGAAGGTAACTTCTACGAAATAGCAAGACAAAGACTTCCTAACATGGTGACCAAGGGAACTGGAAAAAACAAAAGAGAAGAACAGGACGGCTTTGTAGGCGCTCTTATCCCCAATCTTCTTATAAAAGAAATCCTCTACAAAGAAGAGATAAAGGAACTAGAAAACCTCTCCATCCTACTTTCAGAAACTGAATCAGAGCTAAATGAGGTAATTGAAGCTGCCAAGGTAGAGGGTAGCGATGAGTATGAAGCTCTTAATGACTGCTTAAAAAGAGACAGCGAAGGGGAACCAGGAAACTCCTTTATAAAAGGAGACCTAAATAAAGAGCTAAAAGAAACAGATAAAGATGATGATAACTACCTACACATAAAAAGAGCCATAGAACTTATGGACAGTAGAACAGACTACAACAGAGAAAAGAACAATAAAACAAAAGAACTAGACAGCCTAGTTGAAGATAGAATCCTAAACCTTACAAACAAAGAAATAGATTACCTCATCGAACTCAAATGGTTCAAAGAGATAAAGACTGAGATAACCAGCCTCATTACAGACCCTGTAAAAGAAGAAATAGACACCCTCATAGAACTAAACGAAAGATACTCTCAAACACTAGAAGACCTAGATAGAGAGATAGAAGCCCTAGAAAAAGACTTCCAATCCCTACTCTCAGAACTGGTGGTGACCAAATGAAAGAGAAAGGATTGGTGCCTAAGAGGAGGTTTGGGGAATATGAAGGAGATAGTTGGAAAACTTGTTTTTTTAAGGACTCTTTTTCTTATATAACCAATAACTCTCTTTCAAGAGCAAAGTTAAATTATAAAAAAGGAATTGCTAAGAATATTCATTACGGAGATATTCTCATTAAATATGGAGAAGTTTTAAATGTGGAGAAATCTATAGTCCCGTTTATAAGTGACGATGAAGAGGCTAAAAAACTCCTACCATCTTCTCTTAGAGATGGTGATATTATTTTTGCTGATGCTGCAGAAGATGAGACAGTAGGTAAGTGCAGTCAATTAATTAATGTTAATGATGAAAATATAGTTTCAGGGCTTCATACTATTACTTATAGGCCTGAGATAGAAACATCATTAGGCTTTCTTGGTTATTATTTTAATTCAACGGCTTACAGGAAACAGATTATGGGATTAATGCAAGGAACCAAAGTCTTGGCAATATCAAAATCAACACTTGAGGGAACAAGTTTGATTATTCCACCTACTATTAGTGAGCAGAAGAAAATTAGCAGCTTTTTT
>JAAYFL010000145.1 GCA_012728235.1 Synergistaceae bacterium | reverse complement strand
TTATATGTTAGCCCTGGCAGGTAAAAATGTTAGGTGTGCAGATTATGCAACCTATGGGACTAAGGAATTAGCCGAAAATGCTTTTCAAGCTATGAAAGATAGGTATGCTGTATTATTGGCAAATCATGGTCTCCTATGCGGGGCTAAAGATATAGCTAATGCCTTTAATATTACCGAAGAAATAGAGTATTGTGCAGAATTATATTGCAGAACAAAGGCTATAGGAGAACCGGTTATAATTCCAAATGAAGAAATGGATAGAATGATGGAGAAATTTAAAACTTATGGACAAGTTAAGGAGGACTAAAAATGGCAGAGATTAAAACAATTGAATTTAAAGATGATGTATTGTATCTGATTGATCAAAGGAAATTACCAACAGAGTATGAAATATTTGAATGTAAAGATTTTAGGGATGTTGATTTTGCTATACACGATATGGTGGTTAGAGGTGCACCGGCCATAGGAGCTACTGCAGCTTATGGGGTAGTATTAGCTGCTAAAGAATTTATAGACTTAGAAAAGGAAGAATTTTTCAAAGAGATGGAAAAAGCTTTGGAACAGTTATACAATTCTAGACCAACAGCTGTAAATTTAATGTGGGCTATAAGTAAAATGAGAGCTTTGATAGAAGAAAACAAGGATTTGGAACTAAGAGAAATCTACAACAAAATTAAAGAACAAGCAAACAATATATTCAATGAAGATATTGAAACCAATAAGGCTATGGCAAAACATGGTAATGAAATAATAAAGCAGGGAGCTAGAATTTTAACTCACTGTAACACTGGGGCCCTGGCTACAGTAGCCTATGGAACAGCTCTTGGAGTTATAAGAGAAGCACACTATACAGGAAAAGATATATTTGTTTATGCTGATGAAACAAGACCTAGACTTCAAGGTGGAAAATTAACTGCATGGGAACTTATGCAAGAAGGGATTCCGGCTAAACTTATAGCAGATAGTGTAGCAGCAACTCTAATTCGGGATGGGAAAGTAGATGTAATTTTAACTGGAGCAGATAGGGTAGCAAACAACGGAGACTCTGCCAATAAAATTGGAACATTTATGTTATCTGTAATAGCTAAAGCATATGATGTACCATTTTATATAGTTGCTCCTACAACAACTATAGACTTTGAAATGGAATCAGGAGATGGCATTGAAATTGAGGAAAGATCTTCTGAAGAAGTAACCCATATAAATGGAGTAAGGATAGCGCCAGAAGGAATAGATGTTTATAATCCGGCCTTTGATGTTACTCCCCATGAAAATATTACTGGGATTATAACAGAAAAAGGTATAGTTAAAGCTCCATACAAAGAAAATATAAGAAAGTTAAAATAAGAGGTGATAGGTATATGAAAGCTATAATCGGAGGTACTGGAGTTTACAGTACAGGTGACAATAAGAGAGAAAAAATAGTAGAGACAAAGTATGGACAAGTAAAATTAGATATTGTAAATATTGACGGAGAAGATATAGTTTTTTTAGCCAGGCATGGTCATAGTCATTCTGTGCCGCCACATCTTATAAATTACAGAGCCAATATGATGGCTTTAAAAGAAATAGGGGTAGATTATATATTTGCTACTGCAGCGGTTGGTTCTTGTAATAAAAATTATGAACCAGGAGATGTGGTAATTATAGATGACTTTATAGATTTTACTAAGTCTAGACCCATAAC
>JAAYFL010000144.1 GCA_012728235.1 Synergistaceae bacterium | reverse complement strand
TCACATTTGTAGCAGCATTTAATATTTCTGTCGCATTCGACTCCTCTATGGGATCTCTATCGTCTTGAATATATTCTTCCTCACTTACAGGTGCTACATCAGCAAAGAGAGCGTCAAGCCCTCTTCCTAATCCTGGTTTTCTTGCCATATCTATTTCTCGCTCTTTCTTGTTTTCTCTCTTGCTAAGAATTCCTTAGTAAATTCTTGGTATGCTTTGGCTCCGGGGGCAGTAGGATCATAGGTAATAATCGAAACGCCATAACTTGGAGCTTCTGCCAACCTTACATTCCTAGGAATAATAGTATTATACATTGCCTTACCAAAAAAATTTCGCACATCTTCTACCACAGCCTGAGATAAATTTGTCCTGCCATCAAACATGCTAAGAATAACTCCATCTATATATAGATTAGGATTAAGTCTTTTTTTAACCATCTCTATTGTGCTTATTAGTTGGCTTACTCCCTCTAAAGCATAAAATTCACATTGAATAGGAATTAACACGCTGTCCACTGCTGTTAAGGAGTTTAACGTAAGGATTCCAAGGGAAGGTGGACAGTCTACCAATATATAATCATAATCGTGTTTAACTTCATCGATAATTCTTTTGAGTTTTCTCTCTCTACCTTCAAGTGTTGCCAATTCTACTTCTGCTCCTGCCAAATCTACACTTGCCGGAAGAAGAAAAAGATTTTCAGTATTTGTAGGAAGAATGACCTTGCTAACATCTAAGGAGCTATCAATAAGAGCATCATATAAAGTAACTTTGAGTTTTCTTTTTTTGATACCTATCCCACTTGTTGTGTTTCCTTGCGGATCAATGTCTACCATAAGAACCTTCTTGCCCATATGTGCGAGACATGCTGCGAGATTGATATTTGTTGTTGTTTTTCCAACTCCGCCTTTTTGGTTAAAAATAGCAATAGCTTTGCTCATCCATTACCTCCTTGGGCACACTACCCGATTAAACACTTCCAAATATTATACTTCATTTTTGATAGTCTTTTCCAGTTTTTTCCACTAATACTATGTGTTTTTTGTGAGTGTATGACCTTAAGTATATTAAAAAAGTATCTTGTGCCTCTAGATTAAGGCACAGGATACTTTATTTTATGTTTCACGTGAAACTTTTTATTTGATTTTTTTGATAATTATCAAAACATGTCCAGAAATTGAATTTTCATTATATGGGAGTCTAACAATCTTTTCTATTTTTCCTCCATGCTTTCTAATGGTTTTTTTTGCTTCTTCTATCTCTTCAACGTAATTATCTCCCTTATATGCAATAAAACTGCCTCCTATTTTTACAAACGGCAAGCACCATTCAGAAAGTTTTTTAAGATTAGCTACTGCACGAGAAACACATATATCAAATTGCTCTCTATATTCTTCCTTTCTTACTATTTCCTCGGCTCTTTCATGCACGGTTCTTATATTTTTTATATCTAACTCTTCTGCAAATTCTTCAATAACCTTAAGTCTTTTTAATGTAGAATCTAAAAGAACAAAATTTTTCTCTGGACTAGCTATTGCAAGAGGAATTCCCGGGAACCCTGCACCTGTACCTACATCTATAATGTTATCTGATGAAATATACTCAGGAATATCTGTAATAATAAGAGAGTCCACTATATGTTTTTCTATTGCTTCTTCTTTATTTCTTACAGCCGTTAAATTTATATACTTATTTCTATCAAGAATCATATCGATATATGAAAGCATATCTTTAACTTTATCAATGCCATATTTTTCTGTTAATAGTTTTATTGTCATATTATTCTCTTATTTTTCTATTCGTTTTTTTTCTAAGTAAACAAGAAGCACATTAATATCTGCCGGAGATACACCAGAAATTCTACTTGCCTGCCCTATAGTCAAAGGTTTAATTTTTGTTAGTTTCTGTCTTGCTTCTATCCGAAGCCCTCTTATTGAATTATAATCAATTTTTTCATTAAGTTTTTTTCTTTCCAAATTGTGAAGTTTTTCAACTTCAACTTTTTGCTTCTTAATATATCCACTATACTTAATAATAACCTCTACAACAGCTTGTTCATTAATACTCAATGAAGGCATTCCATTATCAATTTCAGAGAGGTCAACATACTTTATGCTGGGTCTTGCCAATATATCTGCAAGTACTTGATTGTTCATTTCCTCTATATCTCTTCTTCGGCGTGCTATAATTTCTTGACTAATTTCATTACTTTTATTTTCACACTCATATTTTATTAGAAATCTTTTTAGAGATTTTAAGTCTATCTTTACTCTCTTCAATCTTTCAATTTCTTTATCAACTCTTTTTTTCTTCTTTTGGTATCTATCATACCTATCATTATTTACCGATCCATACTTATATCCTAATTCGGTAAGCCTTCTGTCAGCATTATCTTGTCTTAATAGAAGCCGGTATTCAGATCGTGATGTCATCATCCTGTAAGGCTCATTAGTTCCTTTAGTTACAAGGTCATCTATTAACACCCCAATATAAGCTTGGTCTCTGCCAAGTATTAATGGAGTTTCCTTATTTAATTTTCTTACAGCATTTATTCCAGCAATAAGACCTTGAGCTGCAGCCTCTTCATATCCTGAGCTTCCATTAAATTGTCCTGCACAGAACAAACCTTCGAACAACTTACTTTCAAGGCTTGGCTTTAATGTAGTTGGGTCAATACAATCATATTCTATCGCATATGCAGGTCTTATAATTTCCGCATGTTCTAAACCTGGTATTGATGCATAAAATTGGTGCTGAATATCTAAAGGAAGACTCGAACTCATGCCTTGTATATAACTCCATTTAGTATCTCTTCCCTCAGGTTCAACAAAAAGTTGATGTCTTTTTCTGTCTTTAAATCGAGAAACTTTATCCTCAATTGACGGACAGTATCTTGCTCCAACTCCAACTATATTCCCTGAATACATAGCAGATTTTTCTATATTTTCAAGTATTATTTTATGAGTCGTTTCATTCGTATATGATAACCAACATGAAATCTGTTCAATATCAAAATTTTTATCTTCATTCAAGAAACTAAAAGGGACTATATTTTCATCTCCTTTTTGTTCTTTCATTTTACTATAGTCAATAGTATCACTTAGCATTCTTGCAGGTGTCCCTGTCTTAAATCTCCTAACATCAAATCCCATTTTCTTAAGATTTTCTCCAAATTCATTGGCAGGCTTCATCCCTGCAGGACCTGATAAAGTAACTTCATCTCCAATAAAAATCTTTCCTCCAAGAAATGTTCCGGTGCAAATTATTACTTCTTTCGAATGAAATTTCCTGCCATCAGCAGTCTTTATCCCTATTACTTTTTTTCTTGATATTGTTTTTTCTTCATTTTCTATGTCTTTTTCTACATTACTCTCTTCTATCAATAAATCAACGACTTCAGAAACTATAACATCAAGGTTATCTTGATTTTTTACTGTCTTGAGCATTTCTTCATGATAGCATCTTTTGTCTGACTGAACTCTTAGAGAGTGGACTGCAGGACCCTTAGATGTATTTAACATCTTAGATTGTATTAATGTTTTGTCAGTATTAACACCCATCTCTCCGCCTAATGCATCAATTTCTCTTACAAGGTGCCCTTTACCTGTTCCTCCAATTGAAGGATTACATGGCATCATTGCAACGGATTCTATATCTGTACAAAACATTGCAGTTTTCTTACCCATTCTAGATGCAATAAGACCAGCCTCACATCCTGCATGGCCTGCTCCTATAACAATTATTTCGTATTCATTATTATTTCTTTCTATATTTTCTTCCATTATTTTCCAAGACAAAATTTACTAAAAACTGTGTTTAATATTTCTTCTCCTGCCTCTTCTCCTATAATTTTTCCCAGAGAATCATAAGCATAATGCACTGAAAGCTCTGCAATTTCAATTGATTCCCCATTTTGAAGCATTGTTATAGCATCACTTAGATTCATACTTGCATTTTTTAACATTTGTATTTGTCTTTCATTGGTAACAATATTTGATTCGGAAGGATTAATATTACCTATTCCAAACATTTTTCCTACAGCTTCTGAAACTTTTAGTGCTGCTTCTAAAGATTTTTTTTCTGTAAGTGCTGTTGTTACAACAGTTACGCCGGAAATTTTTTTCTTAATAGTATCCTCATCTATTGATTCTCCAAGATCAGATTTATTAAGAACAACGAGTATTTTTTCTCCATTCATCTTTTCAACGAATTTAATTATTCTATTATCCTCATCCTCAAGATCTGAACTTCTATCAATAACAAGCATTACCATATCTGCAGAAGCTATTGCTTGTTCTGTTTTCTCTATTCCTTTTTTTTCAACACGATCATCAGTATCCCTTATACCAGCAGTATCTATAAGTACTATAGGTATTCCACCAAGAGAAACGCTTTCTTCGACTGTATCCCTTGTTGTTCCAGGTATATCTGTAACAATAACCCTTCCTTCTCCAAGTAGTGCATTCATCAATGAACTTTTACCTACATTTGGCTTACCTACAATCGCTATTTTTATTCCTTCTCTAGCAATACGTCCAATTGATGCAGTATCTAATAATTCATCAACATCCAATAAAACCCATCTAATTTGATTCACAAATTCATCATTAACAACTTGATCTATATCTTCATCAGGATAATCAATATTTACAGCCATCTTTGCTAATATATCAAGAAGATTTTCTCTCATTTTTCTTATAGAATTTCCCAATCTTCCTTCAATTTGACTCTCTGCAATTTCAAGAGATAAATCGGTTTTTGCCTTTATAATATCTATTACAGCTTCTGCCTGAGATAAGTCCATTTTCCCGTTTAAAAATGCAATTTTTGTAAATTCCCCAGGTTCTGCTATTCTTATTCCATAAGCTCCACAATTCAATACAGCACGAAGAATTTTTTTTAGAGAAACATTACTCCCATGCGCCTGTATTTCTAACATATCTTCTCCTGTATAAGAAGATGGCGATTCCATATATATAAAAATAGCCTCATCAATTATTTCTTTTCCATCAGTTACTTTACCAAAATAAGCATTTCTTGGCTTAACATTATCAGGAAAATTATCCATAACTCTGCTCATTATTTCTTTACTGGATTCTCCACTAACCCTTACAATTCCTATACCACCTTCTCCAGGAGCTGTTGAAATTGCTGCTATCGTTTCAGACATTTTTTTCCTCTTTTCTTCTTGTATAACTAATTCATTATATCGACTTAATTATAATATCATAATTATTATATTTTTTATAAATTTATGTTTTTTTATATCATTATCATAATATAATTATTCATATCTTAATATTATTATATAAAAATAACAGCTTTTCATATATTTGAATCACTGTTTTTTTATATTATGTGTATTTTTAGATATTATTTTTTTCTTGTACTATAAGATTTCTAATTGAATCTACTGCTATTCTAATCATTGGATCAGTATCATGGTTTTGATTGTTCGTAAGACCTTCCCTTTCTCTTTCTTGGTTTGCTAGAACTAATAAACAACAACCAACTTTTACTTTTCTATACATACCTGTAATAAAAAGTGCTGCTGACTCCATTTCTGAAGCAAGACATCCCATTTTAATCCATGCTTCCCATTTTGAAATTAATTCTTTACCTACAGGATGTTTTTCCGGTTGATGTTCTCCATAAAATGAATCTTTACTTTGAATAACACCAACATGGTATTTTATTTTACTTTTCTTTGCTGATTCTATCAAAGAAATTGGAACTGCAGGCCTTGAGGAGATGAACGTGGGGATACGGC
>JAAYFL010000143.1 GCA_012728235.1 Synergistaceae bacterium | reverse complement strand
CGTTCAAAGATATTCATAAATCTCAAAAAGGCTGCATGATCATTGATTTATATGAATTTTCTTCATGTTAGAAATATTACAAGTCAATTTTTAGAGTATAATTAAGCAGAACACCTCATATATTAATCATAGAAATTAAAAAAATTAAAAAGGAGGAATAATTATGGCAAAAACTTTTTATGAAGCATTAGTAGCAAGAAGGTCGCACTATGGAATAAGTAAAGACAAGGTTGCGTCAGACGACAAGATCATAGAAATAATAGAACATACAGTAAAACACACACCATCAGCATTTAACTCGCAAACGGCTAGAGTTATACTGTTATTGAATAATCATCATACAAAATTATGGAATATAACAAAAGAAGCGCTTAGAAAAATAGTTCCGAAAGATAAATTTTCAAAAACAGAAGAAAAAATTAATACATTTGAAGCAGGCTATGGAACGATACTATTCTATGAAGATCATAATATTGTCAAAGAAATGCAAGAAAAATTCCCGACATACAAGGACAACTTTCCAATATGGTCACAAGAATCAAGCGGAATGCATCAATTCAATATCTGGACATCATTGAAACTAGAAGGTTATGGTGCTTCACTTCAACATTACAATGAGCTCATAGAGGCGAATGTAAAAAAAGAATGGAATATTCCTGATGGTTGGGTAATGAGAGCACAAATGCCCTTTGGAAAACCTGTGTCACCACTGCCAGGAGAAAAAGAGTTCAAGCCCCTAAAAGATAGAGTAAAAGTATATAAGTAGGCAGTAAAAGAAATCTATATAAACAAGCACTTATTTCCGTACTTCAAAAAACAAGTTTAAAACTCGCAAAATTCTAAAATATATATAGAATTTGCGCGGGGAAAGCATTTTAAACAGAAAACGCCTTTTGATTAATGTAAAAACTAATCAAAAGGCGTTTATTGTTGTAAAAAACACAAAGGTAAAAGAGCTAATTATTCAACTATTACAACAGGCATACCTATTCTAATATGTCGTCTTTTCAGTTCGTCAACATCGCTGTTTTTTAATCTAATGCAGCCCTCTGTATCATTTGTTCCTATAGAATTGGGCGCATGTGTTCCATGGATTCCAATGCCATTCCATCCTGTTCTTAATCGAATGAACCAGGGGCCATAAGCGTTCTGAATCACGCCTTTGCCATCTTTGAAGTCATGAGACCAATGACTAGCGCTTTGTATCTGTTGTACAGAAAAATCACCCACCGGAGTTTTACAATCTCCAGCACGTACTTTCTGTCCAAGGTTCTTGCCTACTGCTATATCATAAATTTTTACGATATTTTTGTCTTTCATAACATGAAGTTTATGGTCTAGCTTAATAATCTTTATCCATTCACCCCTATGAGAATAAGCATCTCTTTTCTGAAGAATAGTAGGAGAAAGAGGTTTAGCAGTTTTTGGCACATCAGGCGTGAGTTTCAACTCTTTTTCTGCAACCTTTGCTGCTTTTTCATCAACTCCATGATGTTTAATGGTAAAAAACAGTGCACATATGGCAACTGTTACTATAATCAGAAAAAACAACTTTTGTGACTCAGGTTTTAATTTCATGCCGACATTTCCTTTTTCAATCGCATTATTTGCTCACTAGCAATTCGCAAAATAATTACTCCTTGACATATTGTCCATAAACCCAACCGGTTATATCTTTGTAGCTGACCTTGATCCAAGGTTTTCTACCAGGTTCGGGAGTAGTTGCCTCATGTATAGTAACCTTTTCCAAGCCGGGAAACGTAAAAAGGACACGAGCTTTCAAGTCTGGGGATTCTCTCATATTAACGTTCTTTCCCTTAATTTGTCCCTGCTTTGTAGCTGTTGGTTTAGGAATTACCTGACTCTTATCAGTTGTAACTGTTTTGCTTTGTGCTGGTTTGACAGGAGCTTTTTCCGCTACGTACTGTCCATAGACCCACCCAGTTTTATCTTTATAAGTGACCTTAACCCATGGATATTTTGAAGACTCAGGATTTGCTGATTCATGTATGGTTACATTTTCCATACCAGGGAAAGTAAAGATAACAGCTGCCTTCAAGCCTGGAGCTTCTCTCATATTAACTCTTTTTCCCTTAATCTGTCCCTGTTTTATAGCTTCTGCACCATCAGCAGTTAGATCTTCACTATCTGCAAAAGTTTGTCCATCGCGTTCTATAGCATCCTGAGAAGCAGTTTGGCTTAAATCTACAATTGAACTTGGTTTATCATAAGCTACTCCTCCTGCAAATAAGCCATAATAAATTAGAGAAAAACCCAAGAAACCACCCAAAAGACCTCCAACTAATTTCACAAAGAAAAGACTTAAAGGTGCTTCAACAAATATATTTATCAACCTAAGAAGATATGGCACCAACAAGCATGGCGGATATGGACTTGGATTTGAGAGACTAGTCATGTATATTACGGGAATTTCTAACATTCGTGATGTTGAACTTTTTCCAAGAACCGTTGGCTCTATTGAATTTTAATTAAATGGTTTTTAATCAAAATTGTAGAAAATTCCGGTTATACGACAATCGAGGACGATCCCCAGATTATAGCCGAGACCGAAGCCAAAGAATCAATGATTATGAAAAGAGATCTGATTCTGGCCGCCGTGTTTACCGTGCCGCTGTTCACCATCGGCATGTGGGACATGTTCGGACACATTCCCTGGCTCTCCGAT
>JAAYFL010000142.1 GCA_012728235.1 Synergistaceae bacterium | reverse complement strand
GTGCAATAACACCAATGCAAAGTGGTGGTGGACCTTTTCAAGTTTATCTTCTCTATAAAAGGGGCGTTTCTGTAGGTAAATCTGTTGCAATAACAATAGTTCGTACTTTGCAAATAATTTTTTTACTTGCACTGGTTCTTCCCTTTTCTTTATTTCATGAGCCTGAATTTCTTGCCAGACACATCGTTTTGAAGTGGTTTGTGCTTTATGTCTTAATATTTATATCAATTGCAGGTGCATTCCTGATGATTAGTTTTGTTCGTCCTGATTGGATAAAAAAATGGAGTAATTGGATTATAGTAAAACTTAATAAAATAGGAATAATAAGATCTACAGGGATTTTAAGGGCAGCGAGAAGAGTTAACAGAGAAATAGATTGCTACAGTGAAAACATTCGTGTCTTTTTTTCTACTGGCAGGAAGTGGTTTATAGCATCTATCTTCGGGGCGGTATTGCATCTATTAGTGTATATGTCCATCATGCCCTGTTTGATTATAGCTATTGGTTCTGAAGTTAAGTTTATGCAATGTATATTGGCAGAATCGCTCCTACTATTTCTTCTTTATTTTGTTCCCACCCCTGGAAGTAGTGGGGCAGCAGAAGGTGGTGCTACCGCTGTTTTTGCCTTATTTGTCCCTTGGAGCCTAGCTGGAATTTTGGCAGTTACCTGGAGAGTTCTTTCTGAATATACGGGAGTTGCTTTGGGTTCATTAATGGTTATTAAGCAATTTGGTTGGGGTGGAGCAGATAAACTCCTTAAAGAAGAAAAAAAGAAGCTGGAGGATGGCCGTGAGAAAAAATAATTTCGGAGATGCTGTTTTTAGATGCAGAGGTATAGCATGGGGAGTTTTTGCTGTTATAGCACTAATCTTTCCGTATGAATATAATCTTTTGAGATTGATTTTAGGTTCATTTTTTCTTGTTGCTGGGCAAGCATTTAGATTTTGGGCGGCAGGCTATATTCCCAACTACAGGACAAGCACTATAGGAGCACCTAAGCTAGTCGTTTGGGGACCGTATAAATGGATTCGCAATCCTCTTTATTTAGGGAATTTTGTGATGGGTCTTGGCTGGACATTAATGTTGGGCTGGCCCTGTGTACTTGCTTTTTCAGTTGCATTTCTTACTCTTTATATGATAATTGTCATTCCCGCCGAAGAAAGTTTTTTGGAATCAAAGTTTGGTGAGGTGTATTTAGAATACAGAAAAAATGTTCCCTCTTTCTTTCCTTTAAAATTAATGCCATACAAAAATGAGAATTCTGCTGAATCTAGTTTTGACAGAAGTGTGGCTTGGAACGGAGAAGTTTATTCTTTAAGAATGAATATTCTTATCACAGTAGCAGTTTTGTTTAAGCTATTTCTCGTCAAATAATTCTATATTTTTTTATTTTTATTTTTTTATCAACAACGGGAGTAAATACTTTGAGGTTGTCTAAGTTTATAATCATCCCGTCTTGTCCCGCAACTACTCTTGTGTGTTTATTTGAGATTTGTTTTGCCAGAGTTTCGGGTCCCTTGTTTAATATTTTTATTCCCATGTGTGATATTGTCGCCAGTTTTGGACTTAGTTCTTGCAACAACTCCATTGTGTCTGATATAGACATGTGCTCAGAATGTGTATTTTTTTCAAGAAATGTCGTGTTTACAGAAATATAATCACAATCTTTATATCTTTCTGCAAAAGTTGTCAAAGGCTTTGTGTCACTGATTATACCCCAAGTTCGAAGTCCCTCTTTTCTTAGAATATAACCAAAACAATCTACGTTATTATGGACGTGTTTTACAGCCTCAACTGAAACTCCGTGGTCAAGTTCCGTTATTAAACCGTCTTTTGTTTTTTGTATTCTGCTTACTTTTTGGGCAGAGTAGTTGAGTAGAACGGAATCGGGGCTAGTCATGGCGTCTTCGGGGATGATTAATGTGCCCTGTTTGCGAAAGCCACCCTCAGTTATAGCTTCTATTATGACATTTATGTCAGTACTGTGATCAAGATGTTTGTGAGTTAATAAAACGGCTTTTATAGAATTTACGTCTAAAAAAGGTGAGGCGTTGCAGATATGATAAAGGCTGCCCGGTCCGGGATCTATTATGCCATTTAGGCCTCCATAAGTGAACCAAATTCCACCGGTGCATCTTAACTGGCGTATCATGCAGAAGCGGGCTCCTCCTGTACCGAGGTATTTTATGAAGTTCGCTGTATATGAAAAAGAGCGTTTAATATTGATTCCTCCAAAAAACTAGTTTTAAAATTTTAATTATCTTT
>JAAYFL010000141.1 GCA_012728235.1 Synergistaceae bacterium | reverse complement strand
GGATTAAGGCAGATCACCGACTTTTTCTGCCATCAGGCGGGCTTTGAGCCTAAGGTCATTTTTGAGACTGACAGTTCTTCGGCTGTCACCCGTTATGTCAACTCCGGACACGGCATCGCCTTTATCCCGCAATTAACCTGGCCCAAAGACGACAGCGATGAAAATGTTCATCTGCTGTCAATCTCTGAGCCAAAATGCCGCAGGTTCATTATTCTGAGTTCAGCAGGAGCCCAGCATCTGAGCCGCTATGAAGTATTATTTTCTGAATTCCTTCAGAAATACTTTTGCGAGCTAGAGAGCAAATCATAGTGCGGGAGCAGACAGCGGAGCTTTCCTGAACTGAGACAATTGCTCAAATGAGTAGGCAATTTCAATTAGTAGTCCTTCACTAAAGGGTCTTCCCGCAATTTCCAGTCCAACCGGCACACCAATCGGCGCCTTTTCTGATGGTGCAAAACCTGCAGGTACTGCGATAGAAGGAAAACCAGTAGCTGAGCAGAGAACACCGTTGCGCTGCTGCTGACCGTCCCCGATCTTACAGACAAGTTGTTGCTGATGCGGATATACCAGGGCATCAAGCTCATGTTCGGCCATGATCTTCATGAACCTTGTTCGCATGGCCGCCTGACGGACCAGTTTTTGATTATATTCAGCTGTGCCGACGTCAAGGCTCAGAGCTTTTTTCAGATTCTCCTCTATGCCCGGATGAAACTTGCCACATTCCAGTATCTCTTCTACCGAGTGAACCGGGGCATCTGCCCTGAGTCCTGCCAGGTAAGCATTTAAATGTGTTTTCAAATCATCAAAATGGACGCTGACTTCCCGGATCATCCAGTCCGAATCAATCTCGTCGTCAAGCTCGACCAGACTAGCGCCGCCTTCTTTAAAGACAGCCAAGGCTCCGTCCATTACTTTGTTTACCGGCTGGTTGATACTTTCCTTGCCAAAAAAACTTCTCAGCACACCTAGACGTTTGCCCTTGAGACCGTCTGCTTTTAAATAAGTAAGGTAGGTCTCCGGCTGCCTGCCAATACTCCAGGCAGTTTCTTCGTCATCCGGGTCGTAGCCGGCAATAACATCCAAAGTTCGGACACAGTCCTCAACTGTACGGCAAATAGGCCCCGCCGTATCCTGAGTCAGGCTGTATGGCACAATGCCCGCGCGGCTGACCAGGCCGACTGTTGGCCTGAGACCGACTACACTACAAGCTGAGGCTGGGCTCCTGATGGAGTTTATCGTGTCAGTCCCGATACCGATGATACCGATATTTGTTGCAATCGCAGCTCCGGTTCCGCCGGAAGAGCCTCCGGGTGTTCTCTCCGGATCGTAGGGATTGACCGATTGCCCCAGCATGGAGCTGATAGTTTCACCCCAAATTGCGAATTCATGCAGGTTGCTTTTCGCCAGAATAATGGCCCCTGCCTGACGTAGTTTTTTCGTGATGAAAGCATCTTCATCAGGAATGAAGCCTTCCAGTGATTTGGAGCCGGCAGTAGTAGGCATGTCATAAGTTTCAACGTTATCTTTCAAGATGACAGGAATGCCATGCAGGGGACCGCTAAATTCACCTGTTTCTCTAAAAATGCGGTCCAGCTCAGCCGCCTCCGTCAGAGCCTGAGGATTCGTCATGATAATGGCATTGATCGCAGGACCCGCGTCTTCATAGGCAGCAATGCGGTCAAGATAGGCAGATATCAGTTCCTCTGCGGTCACATTTCCTGCTCTCATAGCAGCGTGAACGCTGGCAATTGTCGCTTCCATCAAATCAAAATTATTCATGATAATCCTCCTGTATCAATCATAAAATAAAAATAGGAGGGAAATCGTAAGAAATCCCTCCCATCTGATAAGTCTTTCGGATTTAGCCGAAGAAATTCAATAATAATCCGGCTGCCACTGCAGACCCGATTACACCGGCAACGTTCGGTCCCATGGCGTGCATGAGCAGGAAGTTGGACGGATTGTATTTCTGTCCTTCCTTTTGTACAACACGTGCTGCCATTGGAACTGCAGATATGCCTGCAGCACCGATCAAAGGGTTGACTTTGCCCTTGGTCAGGACATACATCAGCTTGCCTAAGAGAACACCGCCCGCGGTTCCGATTGAGAAAGCAACCAGACCAAGTATCAGGATCTTAAGCGTCTGCGGCTTGAGGAAGTTCTCAGCTGTTGCTGTCGCTCCTACCGAAGTTCCCAGGAAAAGAGATACCGCATACATCAGGCCGTTTTCTATGGCATTGACCAAAAGAGGCACTTGCTCAGATTCTTTCAACAGATTGCCAAACATCAGCATACCGATCAGCGCTGCAGCTGAGGGCAGGAGAAGTATAGTAAAAATCGTAACTACAACCGGGAAGAGAATTTTTTCCGTCTTACTGACTTCACGGAGCTGTTCCATCTTGGTCTCACGTTCTTTCTTTGTCGTGAGCAGCTTCATTATGGGTGGTTGTATGAATGGCACCAGCGCCATATAGGAGTAGGCAGCTATCGCTATCGCTCCCAAAAGACCCGGCGCGAGTTTTCCCGTCAAATACAAGGCTGTCGGGCCGTCGGCTCCGCCGATAATACCTATTGAAGCCGCTTCCTGAGGTGTAAAGCCCATGGCCAGTGCTCCGAGAAAGGTTATGAATATTCCCAGTTGTGCCGCTGCGCCCAGAAGCAGACTTTTTGGATTGGCAATCAGCGGTCCAAAGTCAGTTGAAGCGCCTATACACAGGAAGATTAGAGGCGGATAAATCCCCAGTTTGGTTCCCTGATAGAGATAGTAGAGCAAGCCGCCGGGTTCTGTTCCCAGCGGACCGGCCATCAGGCCGCCTAGTGGCAAATTAACCAGAAGCATACCGAAAGCTATCGGTAAGAGCAAGTATGGCTCAAAGCCCTTCTTGATCCCCATATAAATCAGGAGACAAGCTATTGCCACCATAATCAGTTTGCCCGGCAACATAATTCCAAAAAGCGGTGTATCCAGTGAAAAGAGTTCCGGAAAACCGGTGCTCTTTAAAAAATCAACAATCATATCTAGCATAGTGGTCTCCTACTGCAAGTTAATAAGCAGATCTCCTGATTTAACAGCATCACCTTTTTTGACATGAATATCGCCAACGACAGCATCGTGCGGGGCAACTATTTCATTTTCCATTTTCATGGCTTCAATAACTACAAGGGTATCTCCTGCTTTGACACTATCCCCGCTAGTGACCGGAACATCCCAAATTTTTCCTTGCAAAGGAGCAAGTACCGCTTCTCCACCGGCTGCGGCGGGCCTGGCTGCAGGAGCAGCAGGAGCTGTCGGAGCGGCCGGAGCTGACGGAGCTGGCTGCGGAGCAGGTGTGCTTGTGGCAACCGGGGCCGGTGCGGTGCGTGGTGCAGTTGTTGTCACTCCGGTATTCCCGCTGCTAAGTTCTTCTACATCGACGTGATATTCCACGCCGTCAATTACTATACGAAACGTTTTGGTCATTTTCTTCATATTCCCTTCTATAACGAACGTCTTTGTGTATCTAAAATACCCGCTGCTTCCCATTCGGACAGCGGCGCCTTATGGCGGTTTATCTTTCTAATAACAAAGCGGCTGTCTTTTCCCAAAAAGGCAGATACTGCTGCCGCAATGATGGCAGCCGTCTTGCTATCCGGCTGATCAGCTGGTTCCGACGGTTTTTCCTGCGAAATCGGGCTGTTGTCATCAGGTTTGTCATCATTCTTTTTATTTTTTTTGCGATAAAGCAGAATCTTTACCAGGTCAATCATGTAAGAGATAATTAACAGCACCAGAAAGACAACCACAATTGAAAATATCGATAGCCAGAGGGCGTCCAGCATACTCAAATTTTGAAAATCCATATATTCTAGCTCCTTTACAAGGGAATATTTCCATGCTTTTTAGCAGGTACAGAACTGCGTTTGCCCCGGAGTGCATCAAAAGATGAAATCAACCGCTGTCTGGTTTCCTCAGGCAGGATGACATCGTCAAGATAACCTCTGGCGGCCGCTACATACGGATTCATCATTGATTCGGAATACTCGTCAATCTTCTCCTGACGCCTGGTTTCCGGATCATCAGCTGCCTTAATTTCTCGGGCAAAAATAATATTGGCAGCACCTTCAGCACCCATGACAGCAATCTCAGCGTTAGGCCATCCCAGAACAATATCCCCTCCCAGATGCTTGGAGCACATTCCTATATAGGCTCCACCGTATGCCTTGCGGGTGATCAAAGTCACTTTCGGTACGGTCGCCTCACTGTATGCATAGAGTATTTTCGCCCCGTGTCTGATGATGCCGCCGTACTCCTGCTCTGTTCCCGGCAAGAAGCCCGGAACATCGACCAGGGTCAGAAGCGGAATATTGAAGGCATCACACATGCGGATAAAACGGGCAGCTTTATCTGAAGCGTTGATGTCGAGACAACCGGCCAGAACGCGCGGCTGATTCGCAATGACGCCAATGCTTTCACCGTTCAGTCTCAGGAAGCCGGTAATCATATTCTGGGCATAATATGCCTGCAGCTCAAAAAAATCACCATTATCAGCCAAGCTGTAAATCAGGTCTTTCATGTCATAAGGTGTGCGGGGATCGTCGGGAATCAGACCGTTCAAGGAATCCTGTATGGCATTCGGATCTGCATTACTGTCGAAACGCTCAGCCTTTTCCATGTTGTTCTGGGGCAAATAGCTCAGAAGCTGACGGATCTGTGTAAAGCACTCATCTTCATTAGCAGCTCTGAATTGTGCGACACCGCTGATGCTATTGTGTGTCATCGAGCCACCAAGTTCCTGAGCTGACACTTCTTCGCCGGTCACAGTTTTGATGACCTCAGGGCCGGTGATAAACATTTCGCTGGTGTTATCTACCATAAAGACAAAGTCCGTCAGGGCCGGTGAGTAAACAGCACCTCCGGCACAGGGACCCATAATAACTGAGAACTGTGGAATTACTCCTGACGCCTTGGTATTGTTGTAAAATATACGACCGTAACCGGCTAGTGAATCAACACCCTCCTGGATACGGGCGCCTCCGGAATCGTTAATTGAAATAATCGGACAGCCTATTTTCAAGGCCAACTCCTGTGTCTTAACGATTTTGTCGGCATGCATTTCTCCAAGTGATCCACCGATGATAGTAAAGTCCTGCGCAGTCACGCAGACCTGACGGCCATCGATTGTGCCGTAACCGGTAACTACACCATCTCCCGGAGAATTCTTTTCATCCATGCCGAACTGGGTGGAACGGTGTTTGACAAACATCCCGGTCTCGACAAAACTTTTTTCGTCGAGCAACGCATCTATGCGTTCACGTGCTGTCTTTTTGCCACGACCGTGCTGGCGTTCGATCGCCCTTTCGCCTCCACCTTGTCTAAGTTTTTCTTTTACTTCGACCAGCTCTTTTTGTTTTTCTGTCAACAAAGCTCGTCCTCCTCTATCTTAAGTTTGATTTCCTATTTTCTAAAAGCTTCAGGAATTTCATACAGGCCGCCTGACCATTCGACAAGTTCATCGAGTGATTGAGCTGCCAGTCTGTCATGTGTTGCAGTAGCCGGATCAATCTGCAGATCATCCGGCAAGGCGACCTTGCCATCTTTGCGCATTTTTTCAATTTCAGCTTTGCTGGCATATTCGCCTAAGGGTGTTTCTTGTGCGACTGCCGCTAAGAGAGCTCTGCGCTCTTCTTCACTTTCAGCCTGGTAAAGATAGGCAATGCCCTGCTCTGTGACGACATGGGTAACATCTTCACCGTAGATCATGACCGGTGGCGCATCGAAACCGCTTTCTTCACCGATCTTAACTGCATCGAGCTCGGGCTTGAAGTTGTAGCCGAAACGTCCCTGACTGGCAAGCATCTGTACTACTAGTTTTTTGCCTCTTTGCAGGGAATTGCCGGGATGGGGCATCATATCCAGCCAGGCCGGGGATGTATGTCTTCGGCCTAAGGTGTTATGGCCCATGTTGGGAGCACCGCCAAAGCCGGTGAGACGTCCGCTGGTCACAGTAGATGAGTTACCCAGATAATCCATCTGCAAGGTCGCACCCAGGAAAAGATCAATACCGTAAAGTCCCGCTATCTGAGCGAAGGCACGGTTTGACCGCATAGTTCCGTCAGGGCCGATCGGGAAAATATCTGAACGTGCTTGGGTGTAACGCTCCATGCCGATTTCTCCGCCGAAGGTGAACATGCTTTCAACCCAACCCCTTTCCATAGCAGGAATCATTGTGGGATGCGGATTCAGGATCCAGTTTTTACAAACTTTACCTTTCAGGCCGAGTTCTTCTCCATATGTAGGGAGTAAAAGCTCAATAGCTGCGGAGTTGTAACCGATGCCATGGTTGAGAGATGTTACTCCGTGTTTTTCATAAATACCTTTGATCGTCATCATTCCCATGAGAATATGCTGGTCGCGGATTTTTTTCGGATCTCTGGTGAATAAGGCTTCCAGCTGATAGGGCTCATCAGCAAGTACAACCAGGTCGACCCAGTCTCCCGGGATGTCTATGCGCGGCAAGGCGCCACGTTCGACTATCTCATTTGCCTGGACGACAACAATCGCCTGGTGAAAGGCGGCGGATTCGACCAGTGTCGGAGTATCTTCTGTGCTGTAACCTGTGAATAGATTGCCGTCGGGGTCGGCCTGGTCAGCTGCGACGAGACATATATCCGGAATAAGATCTACAAAGAGTCGGGAATACAGTTCAAGATAGGTATGAATTGCCCCGATTTTCAACTTATTTTCTGCCAGCATATCTGCCAAACGCACGCTTTGCACACCGGCATAGGCGAAGTTGATTTCGCTGGCGATGCCTTTATCAAATACGTCCAGATGTTCAGCTCTGGAAATTGAAGGGACAATCATCGTCACATCATGGACTTTATCAGGATTAAGTTTTGTCAGCGCTTTGGCCAAAAAAGTGGCTTGTTTCTGGTTGTCTCCTTCGATGACTACCCGGTCCCCGGGGCGCATCAGCGCTTCGAGCGCCTCAGCAATCGATTCAGTTTCGATCAGCTTGTGATTAATGTAGGGAGATGCGCTTTCAAGACGTGCTCGCTTCATATCACGCTTGCTATGCCAGTTCATTATGAAACCTCCTGTTATTTATCTTTATTCTTTAATTCTATCAGCTTAAAGAGTCTTGTCGGCTTCTGACAATCTGCTACTAACGTGCATAAATCGTCACTTCAACTTATCACGGAGTATTAGATTCAGTCAAATACTAAAGTGTCTCAGACTCATATAGTTTTTGATATGTATTCGTAACTAAGAAAAGGCCTGTTCAGAACAGGCCTTTTCTTGAGGAGATAAACATATAAAGGGCTTTCCTGCTCCTCTATATTTAAAAGTTGAATTCTGTTGTCCGCACATTCTTGACGATGATCTCACCATCTCTGATCACATAGGGGCGGTTGGGGGTCTGGGCCATTGCTTCCCGGATATTCTTAGCATCAATCAGCACAAGATTTGCCGCACAGCCTTCCTCCAGGCCGTAATTATCTAGTTTCATAATCTTGGCGGCATCATGGGTAATCATATCAAAAACCTTCTCCAGTTCAGGCGGGAGACTCATCTGGGCTGCATGAACCGTTACGTTTGCGACCTGTAACATATCTGCACTTCCCAAGGGATAGAAGGTATCGTTAACACAGTCCTGACCAAAGCTGACGTTTACACCGGCTTCGAGCAGCTCCTTTACACGTGTGATACCACGTCTGATGGGCTGCTTGTCATTTCTTCCCTGCAGCATCAGGTTGGTCACGGGGTTAGTGATCATGTGAATGCCGGCACGTGCTACTTTTTCAATAACATAGGCGGCATAGTGGTCATCATAAGCTGCTAAAGCACAGGTATGGCCAGCGGTAACCCGGCCTTCCCAACCACGTTTAATGGTTTCATCAGCCAGCATTTCCAGGGTGCGGTAGAAAGGATCATCTGTCTCATCAACATGCATATCGACGTCAGCGTCATATTTTTCTGCCAGATCAAAGCAGTATTTGACGTGAGCCAGGCTGTCATCAGGTGTATTCTCATTGGCAGGCATTCCGCCAACTATGTCACAGCCCATCTGCATGGCTTCGTCCATTAGTTTATCGCAGCCGGGATCCTTAATTATGCCTTCCTGTGGGAAAGCAACCAGCTGCATGGTCATAACATCTTTATATTTTTCACGCAGGGCAAGGACACCTTTTAAGGGTTTCAATCCCCCGACTGTATCGATATCGACGTGGGTTCTTATGGCCAAAGTGCCATTTTTAATAGCTGCTTCCACCACCTGACCTGCGCGCTCGATAACATCTTCGTCAGTATACTGGCGTTTACGGTCCCAAATAATCTCGATCGCTTCAGTAAGAGTACCGCTCACATTTTTTCTGACACTATCCAGGATGTTCACTTTGTCCAGATGAATATGGGGATCGATCAGCGCAGGGACCAGGAGGCTGCCCTCAGCATCTATACTTGTATCTGCTTGCAGGTCAAGCTTTTGCCCTATCTTGCTGATAGTCTTATCTTCACAGTAAACGTCCCAGAGACCTTCTTTGTTTCTTAATATACAGTTCTTAATTAATAGCGACATTTGTCCTCCTTCTAGGCTCAGTTCCTTTTTAATAACTGCAGCTGCTAAAGTTTATCCTTTTCTGTCAGAAGTCGAATCGCCGGAATTTCTCCCGGCGATTCACGTAACAGACAAGGAGTTATTTGCTGTTTAGTTTCTCTGCTGCGTTCTCTATAGCATTAACAATCGGAATATATCCCGTGCAGCGGCAAATATTGCCGGCTATTGCCTCGCGGATCTCTGCTCTGCTTGCGTCCGGGTTTTTCTGAAGCAGGGCATAGGCGCTGAGGATAAAGCCCGGAGTGCAAAATCCGCACTGGACTGCATCCTCCTCCACAAAGCTGCTTTGCAAGTTCTTTCCCAGATCCAGTTCGCTCATACCCTCAATGGTCAGGATTGTGCCTCCATCCATCTGAGGGGCGAGAATCAGGCAGCTGGAAACCGCTTCACCATTCAGAATTACAGTACAGGCTCCGCATTCCCCGACGCTGCAACCTTCTTTGGTCCCGGTAAGATGAAGATCGTTTCGAATGACATCAAGCATGCGTGATCCTGCATCCGTAAAAATCTCGTAATCTTTTCCGTTTAAATTAAAATTCAGTTTTATCTTATTCATCTTGTTCACCTTCGATCAGTTCTTTCAAAATACGCTCGCTGAGTCGGCGGCACACAGGCTGTTTATAACGTGTCGAAGCACGAACACCGGCAATTTCAGGTATTTTGTCTGAAAGAGAGCGGGCAACTTTTATAATATCTTCTTCTGTAGCTTTCTTCCCGACCAGCATGGCTGAAATATCAGGGAATAACATCGGTTTAGGAAAAGTCGCTCCTACTGTCATCTGAAACTTTGTAACTACGCCTTCCGCATCCAGCTCCAGCAAAGTTGCGATAGTCATGCGTGAAATTGACAAGGCTTTCCTGCGTCCCAGTTTAGTGTAATTGCAGCGGACACTCTCAGCTTGTTTAGGTACAAAGACCTTCATGATCAAGTCGCGGTCTCCCAGATTGGTTTTATAAGGAGCTGCAATCACATCCAGCAGGGGCATTCTTTGCTCGGTTCCGTCTTTTAGTACAAGAACTTCCGCTTCCAGCACTGCCAGAGGAGCCAGAGTATCTGCAGCCGGCGATGCGTTAGCAATATTGCCGCCGATCGTCGAGTGGTTGCGAATCTGTAATGAGCCGACGGACAAGGATGCTTCTGCCAGGATTGGGGCGTAACGCTTTACCAGAGGTGATTGAGCGATTTCCTCATGGGTGGCACAGGCGCCTATTTCAATGTACCCGTCTGCTTCTTTGATCTGGCGAAGAGCTTCCACCTTTAATACATCGATGACCGTATGGTCTTTAAAGCGGTGGTCTCGTGCCTGAACGAGAACGTCACTGCCGCCTGCCAGGAGAAGAACGGGTCCTTCAACAGAAGCGACTGCTTGTTTAAAGTCTTCTAAACTGTTTATTTTTAAATAATCACGAAATTTCATCGTCTTCCCCCCATAGTTCTTGTGCGGCCTCAAATACACTGTCGAGGTCAAACGGTATTTGTTTAATCATTCCCGGTTTTCCGAGGGCCATGTTTACTGCGCACGTTACTGCTCCGACTCCCGGCTCCATTGAAGGTTCACCCATCGATCTGCCGCCAAAAGCAGTTCTGGGGTCTGGGTTTTCTTCAAGCAGGGGCTGGTTGATATCGGGAACATCAAGCACTGTCGGCAGCAAGTAACCGGAGAAGTTTTGGTTCTTCAATGCTCCGGTCTTTGAATTATGACCTAAGTTTTCCAGTAGTGCCATGCCCTGCGACATTGCCATTCCGCCATAGATCTGGCCTTTAAGCATGGTGGGGTTGATAGCACGTCCGGGGTCATGGCTACCTACCATCTTGATAACTTCTACTGTACCAAGATCGAGGTCAACTTCCACTTCCGCTGCGTGGCAGGAATAGGTGTAAGTAAAGAAAGGTGCGCCGCAGCCTTTTTCCTCATCCCACTCTAAAATCGGCACGGTATAGGTGCCAACAGTCGTTGGTGTCAGGTTCCAGTCGTAAGCCAGTTTAACAACTTCATCAAATGACAGATCCTTATCATCAAACAAGACTCTGTCGTTTTCGAAGGTAACCGGTCCGATTTCTTCGCCATAGCTCTTCTTCAGACCCTGAGTCAAAATTTCTTTAAGCTGGTTTGTGGCTTCACGGGTTGCGCCGCCACCCAACATAGTACCGCGGGAAGCAATACAAGCACCCGTAACCGGTGCTCTGGAAGTGTCGGTTTCAGCCATGGTAACCCGCTCAAAAGAAACACCCAGACCTTCGGCAACCATCTGCTGCTGTGCAGTACGCAAGCCCTGGCCGAGTTCTACCAGGCCAAGATTTACGTGTACACTGGCATCCTGCATAACCTCTATCAGGATACGAGCAACGTCAAAACCATTGCCGTCTGCCCCGACACTGGCGCCTCTCATGGAAACGGCCAGGCCAACTCCACGGCGAATACGGCGTTTTGGATCTTTATTTTCCTCTTTGTATTGGGCAAATTTGCGATCAAAATCAAGCTCTGCAACTGCATTTTCCATGACCTTGAGAATGCTTACTTCGTGGAAATCGAGCACATGTCCGGTTCCGCTTGTATCGCCATTACGCAGCAAATTCTTGCGACGGAGCTCTGTCGGTGTCAGACCGAGTTTGTCTGCGAGTACATCCATTGTATTTTCCAGAGCAAAAATCGCCTGAGGTGTTCCGAATCCACGGTAAGAGCCTGTGTGGTTATTATTGGTCAAGACTCCGGTAGCTGTATAATGCACAGCGTCCCAGCGGTAGGGGCCCGGACCCAGTGTCGCAGTTTTGTATGCTACAGGGGGTGACATGTTCGTATAGGCACCAGCGTCCAAAATGGCATCACAATAGAGGGCCTTAAGCCTTCCATCGCTCTGGGCTCCCACCTTAATATCGAATTCGATCGGATGGCGTTTGTAGCTTTCTCTGATTGACTCTTCGCGGGTCAGAACATATTTTGCCGGGCGACCGGTTTTCAAGGCAACTAAACCGGCGCGGACTGCCATCGCTTCAGCTGTTTCAATCTTGCCGCCAAAAGAGCCGCCTATGGTGCTTGGCCTCATTATGACCTGAGCCATCGGCAGCTTCAGTGTTCTGGCTATTGATATACGTGCATTGTACGGGGCTTGAGTTGAACCCTGGATTATCAGTTCCGGCCGCATTTTGCTTGGTATTGCGACAACAGCTTCCGGCTCGATGTAAGCATGCTCAACAAAATCAGTTTTGTAAGTCGATTCAATCACAACTTCTGATTCTTCCAGAATTTCTTTGGCGTCACCTTTAATGGTGTGCACCTCACCGCAAATGTTGTTAGGACATTCGGGGTTAATCAGCAATTCGCTCTCAAGTGCTTCTTTCGGGGACGTTAAAAGAGGCAGGGGTTCATAATCAGCTGTGATTAAGGCAGCAGCATCATTAGCCTGCTCCTGTGTTTCAGCTGCGACAACTGCAATTACGTCACCGAGATATCGTACTCTATCGTAAGCAAGTGGGTACTGATCAATGTAAAGCTCACCAATCATGCGCTCACCGGGTATATCTGCCCCGGTAACAACACATACAACACCCGGCATTTGCTTGGCTTCCTCTGTATGCACGGCAAGTAATTTTGCAGACGCATACTCACTATAGACGCCCTTAAGGTAGAGGAGATCAGGCAGACGTATGTCAGAGCCGAACTCCGCCTTGCCGTATACTTTGGCTTTGGCGTCAATCCTTCCTTTAGATTTCCCGACGGTATGAGTTTTCATGTGTTTGTTTCCTCCACAAAACTATTCGGAGATTTTTTAAATTTTCCAAATGTAACTACTTTCATTGAGCTCATTCTAACGAATATCCTTATGCATGTCCACAAGCAATTCGTCAATTTGTATAACAATTAATACTGACTGATAAAGAGTGAAGATTAATCAGCTTACAGACCGGGTAATAGTATGAAAATACCAGATTAAGTGCTTGCTTATTGGCACCATTTAAGATCGAGTAAATTGTGGGGGCAACGTGCTACACAAAATCCACAACCATCACAATACTCTTCTTTGATTTCAATAATATTATCTTCATTTAGGAAAACTGCATCTGGAAGGCAACTGTCACTGCAGAGCAGGCAATCTTCGCGTGAACAGCTTTCTTTGATCGCGGCACACAGTTTCACCGGAACTATGTCTTCGTAAACCTTAATCGAAGGCAGGGCAGCTCCTCTGATGTCATTAATTGAAATAATATTTCGTTCTTCCTGCCAGCTTTGGAGAGAAGACAGGATATCTGTAATCGCAGCATAGCCATTACATTGAATAACAGATGCAAGCTGCACTGCACTGGCTCCCAGCATAATGAACTCGAGAACTGTTTCATAGTTCATGACACCACCTGAACTTACTACCTGCAGCGAAGTATATTGGTGTAATGCTGCGGTCGTCGCCAGAGATATGGGACGAATGCTTTCTCCGGTATAACCCCCATAAGTCGGCATTAATGTTACAAAATTCTCAATATCAACGCCTGATAGCCCTTTCAGAGAGTCAATGGCGCTTACAGCTTTGACCCCGGCGCGTTCCAGATCACGAAGAAAAACGGTTGATGATGCTGCCTCATAGGAAAGCTTCAGCATGACAGGAATATCTACTGCGTCAACCGCGGCTTTAGCGTAAGTATAAATATCCGCAGTACTTTCGGTCAGGAAGCGGTGTCTGCTCCCTATGGGAGCTGAAATGCTCAACTCAATTGCATCCGCTCCCATCTGCTCCACTTTCTTTGCCATATAGGCAATCTCAGAAGCGGTCGCTCCCCAAATACTGAAGATCAGTTTTGCATCTTTGCGATCAATCTCTCTAATCTCATCTTCCCATTCCTCCAGATGCATATAGGAGTAGATCATGGTATTAAAAAGTTTTTCGTCTTCTGCATGCAATCTGGGACTAATGCGCGGTCTGGCTTCCAGAGAGATCGTTTCCGTTATAACTGCAGCGGCTCCGGCATCAATACAGCGCTGAATGCCCACCGCGTTTTCAGCCCAGGGACCTGCGGCTGTCAATATCGGGTTCTTAAGTTTAAGACCCATCAGGTCAATTGCATTAAACATAGCTACCTCTAATCAAATAATTCGAATATGTCACTCGTATTGCCACACGATTCACGGATTTTAAGTTTAGGCTGCAAAATTAATTCCTGGGAATATTCTGCTTCGTCATCTTCATTCTCAATACCGTCAATTAATAAGCGTGCCGCTGTCATACCTAATTTAGCAGCCGGCATTTCCACACTGGTTAGTGCAGGCGAAACTACACTGCATACCGGAGAATCATTGAAGCTGGCCAGGGCCAAGTCTTGCGGGATTTTCAATTTACTATCTCTGGCCGCCTTCAGGGTTCCAATAGCCTGCAGATCTCCGGCTGTGATAAGAACATCCGGCAATGAATTTTCTTTTATGATCCTCTGCAAAGCTAAGTAACCGCCCTCAGTACTGTCTTCAGCTTCATAAGACTTAAAAAAAACCTTATCTCCTGATTCCCGGGCCAAAGTCTTTAAAGCATTTTCGACCGATACAGCAATATCTTTATCTTGTTTCTTGTCGTAAACAAGGCTGATTGACCTATGTCCAAGATCTGTCAGATGCGACAGGAGGCGGCGGGCAGCCTCATCGGTATCAAAATAGCAATGTATTTTACAATCACAGCCTTCATTTTTCCCGATGTGAACCAGCGGCATATCCAGTGAAAGTGATTCCTCATTTGACTCTTGAGCAAATATGGTGCCCACATGGATAATGCCGTCGACTTTTCTTTCTTTCATTAGCTTTAGAAAATTATACTCTGTCTCCCAATCGCCACGGGTTTGTCCAAATATAACTGCATAACCTTTATTACCGGCAACAGTTTCAACTCCGGAAATAATATTTTGATACAAATCAGAAACAATGGCAGGAATAATCAAAGCAATGGTCTTGGTCGTACCGATCGTAAGGCCGCGTGCAAACCAATTGGGCGTGAAATTATGTGCTTCTGTTACAGCCAGCACCTTTTCACGGGTTTCAGGCAGGACTTTGTCCGGATGGTTGAACACACGAGAAACAGTAGCTACCGAAACACCAGCAAGCTCAGCTATTTTCTGTATATTCATCAAATATCCCTCCCTTTAGGGTACATGTGAAAATTATAGCACCGATATGCGTCTTTCATGAAACTACTTTAGTAATTAGCTATAATCTGCTTTTCTGCTTATGATAATTATACACATAGCACAGCTTAATTTGCATTTGATGATTGACATATCGTCTATATTAACCTAAAGTATTTCATATATCCGAATGTAAATAGTTTCATAACGCTTAAGAGGAGGTTGTTATGGCAAAGAATCAAGAGGTGCAAACGGACGCAGTCGTTGATGTCGACTTTTCGTTTGTAAGAGTGCCGAAGAAAGCTCGTACCAGAGGTTTCTGGTCGATGTTCGTCATTATGCTGGGCTTTACTTTCTTTTCAGCCAGCATGAGCGTTGGTGCAAGAATGGCCAACGGACTGGACTTTACCGGCTTTTTACTGGCAGTAATTTTAGGCGGTGCTATTCTGGCTGTCTACACAGGAGCATTAGGTTATATCGGATCAAACACTGGAATGAGCCTCGACTTGCTATGCCAGCGTTCATTCGGCACAAAGGGATCTTATCTTCCTTCGGCACTGATCAGCTTTACGCAGATAGGCTGGTTTGGTGTCGGTGCAGCTATGTTCTCAATTCCGGTATCCGAAATGCTGGGCATAAACCCCTGGTTGCTGATAATAGTCATCGGTATTGCAATGACTGCATCAGCATACGTCGGAATCAAAGGTATTGAGATAATCAGCTTTATCTCTGTTCCCTTGATCACAATTCTGGGAACATATTCAATGTTCCTGGCACTTAAAGAAGGCGGCGGCTTTGTCGCTGTTTTCGGAAGATCAACTGAAGGTCTGTCACTGTTCGCGGCCATTGCAATGGTTGTCGGCTCCTTTGTTTCCGGTGGAACGGCGACACCGAACTTCTCCCGTTTTGCAAAAACTAACAAAATAGCAGTAGCTACAACAGTAATCGCCTTCTACATCGGTAACACCCTGATGTTCTTCTTCGGCGGTGTCGCCGGAGCCTTTACCGGTCAGGAAGATATCTTCTACGTTATGATCGCGCAGGGTCTGACTATTCCTGCAGTAATAGTGCTTGGTGCCAATATCTGGACAACTAACGATAACGCACTTTACACGGGTGGCCTCGGACTGGCGAATATCACAAAGTACAAGAAACGTCCGATGACAATTGTCGCCGGTATTGTCGGAACAGTTGCAGCTCTGTGGCTCTATGACAACTTTGTCGGCTGGCTGAGCGTTTTGAACGCAACCTTGCCGCCCGTCGGCGCAATAATCGTAGCGGATTACTTCATGAGAAAAGAAGCTTACGAGGCTGAGGCAGATAAAGACCTGAAAAAGGTTAACTGGTTTGCTGTAGCAGGAGTTGTCGCCGGTGCTGTAGTAGGTAACTTTGTAACCTGGGGCATCGCAGCAATCAACGCCATGGTCGTATCCGTTATTATCTATCTCATCGGCCACTTTATTCAAAAGAAGAGTCGTGCAGCCGCCTAGGCTAAAGTTACTATAACAAATAAAAAAACCTCCGGTTTCTCTCGATTCCGGAGGTTTTTTCATGTCAATTACTGTTTCTATTTTCCCTGCTTTGCCAGCAGCTCACATACCGGAAGCCCATAGCGCGGGTCAACATAGTTGGGAACAAGCTCACATATAGGCTCCAGCACAAAGTCACGCTTCTGCATTTCAGGGTGTGGCAGAGTAAGATCTGCACTATGAATTATTAAGTCAGAGTAGTAGATGAGATCCAGATCCAGGGTGCGCGGTCCCCAGTGGCGGGTCCGGACTCGCCCCGAATCATCCTCTACTTGCTGCAAATATTTAAGCAGAGCATGGGGAGAAAGTATGGTCTCAATGTAGACAGCTCCATTTAAAAAATCTTCCTGGTCTGTAACCCCATAGGGAGATGTCTCAATCAGCTTGGAACTGGCCAGACGACGGATTGCCTTATTCCCGTCCAAAGCCTTCAGCGCAGTAACAATATGCGCCCTGCGATCGCCCATATTACTGCCCAGAGCTACAACTGCCGGCTGCCAGCTGCGGCATAATTCAATCGCTACTTCATTAAGAGGCAAACCCACGGGAGCCCAGGGTTTAGCCAATCTGACCTGAACTTTTCTCAGCAGAGTATATGTCAGCAGCAAGTGTTCAGCCAGACGTCCGGCTGCCGTCTCTATCAGGTTATAGCTTTCAGCCTGCAGAAATCTGGTTATCTCCAGCGCCGCCTCGCCATAGTGGATTGAACTATCCACATCATCTTTAATTACAGCCGTCTCCGTATCGAGGTAGAGACGGACTGAAACAACAAATTTCTGTCCCAACTCTTTTTCCTGTTTAAAAACACCATGGTGGGCAAAAACAATCAGATCTTTTATTTCAACGCAGTCCATATTCCGCCTCCGCAACCGCTTGTGCAATAGTAAGCGCTTCTCTCGTTTTTCTTACATCATGAACCCGAAAGATACGACAGCCTTTTTCATAGCCGATCACACTGGTCGCAGCCGTTGCAACATCCCGTTCCTTAGCTGGGACGCCATCAAGAAGAAGTCCCAGAAATCCCTTGCGGCTGGTCCCCAGAAGAAGGGGCAGTTCAAAATCCTGTAGTTTTTCCAGGTGCTTCAGGACATATAGGTTTTCCTCAATTCTCTTGGCAAAGCCGATGCCGGGATCAAGGCAGATCTGCGAACGGGCAATACCTGCCTTCTCTGCAATTTCCAGCATAGAGGCCAAATCATCCTTCAGATCTCCGATCAGGTCCTTATAATTCATATCCCGTCGATTATGCATAATGCAGACTGCCGCGCCATATTCAGCGACCACCCCTGCCATCTCGGCATCATAGGCCAGCCCCCAGATATCGTTGATCATATCAGCCCCTGCTTCCAGAGCAAGACGTGCCGTTTCCGCACGGTAACAATCAATCGAAATAGCGATATTCGGATAGGCCGCCCGAATCGTATTCAATATGGGTAAAAGCCGGGCAATTTCTTCTTCGGTAGAGATCTGCTCATGACCCGGTCGGGTCGACTCCGCTCCGATATCTATAATATCAGCACCTTCGGCCAGCAGGAATTCACAATGTTCCAGGGCGGGAGCAATGGAATCATAGCTGCCCCCGTCCGAAAAGGAATCGGGCGTGATATTCAGTACTCCCATGACATAAAAGTCAGCATCATTTTTTACTGTTAGCGGGCCTATTTGCATATGAG
>JAAYFL010000140.1 GCA_012728235.1 Synergistaceae bacterium | reverse complement strand
GTGATAGTTAACTGAACCCCGCCACACAAAGGTGTAGCGACCGGCACTAGCTTCAAACTTTGTACCATCAACAAAAAGAGCCTCTAGACCTATAAGCCCCTCCTTTGAGAGTCTTCTGATAAACTGATAGTGGAGGTCTTCAAGGACTTCCTCAGTAAGTTTATTATTTATGAAGTCATAGAAGGCGTCTCTTCTGGGTTTTAGCCCCTTAGTAAGCCAGATAAAGGCTAGGTCTCTCTCGCAGAGCTCTACAATTCGGTCTACAGCCCTTACCCCACGCATGTTGGCGTAGAGAATAACTGAGAACATCATGATAGGATTATAGCCTTTTCTTCCCTTTTGTGAGTAGCGAGCCAGTAGACTCGAATAATCAAGCTCCTCCAATACTTTTATTAGGGTATAGACAGGATCGTCAGCTTTAAGGCCTATCTGATATAGGTCAAAGTGGAATTTTAGTTGCCCTATTTCGAAAAACTCGTTATAATAATAATGGTTGTTTTGCATAGTTACATTATACAATGTAGCGGGAAGAGACGGTGAGAAATCGCTGTCTTTTTTTATACTTTTAGACAAAAAAAGCACTCCTCAAACACTAGGTTTTCGGAGTGCTATTTGATTCAAAGGGCTATCTATTTCCCGACAGCCCCCTACATATTAGCAAGGAGAGTTTCTAGAACTCCAGCTTAACTTCTTCTGTCTCTAAGAGAATATCATAGGTACCCATCTTATAGACCGAGAAGCTTATTTCAACTTCTTCGATTTGTTCAATTTCATTTTCTTCTAGCTCTTCCTCATCAAAGACAATTACGCTAAAATACTTTTTACCAGCTACTACATCAGCTGTTATATATGCATAGACCCTAGTGCCATTTACATAGGAGCTATCAACTTGAACGGTGATATTTTCATTAGACATGTTCTCAATAAGTACTTCTAGATTAGGCTCTCCAAAGTCATCTTCTCCAAGTTCTCCAATAGTGATTATGTAGTCACCATCATTAACTACTTGGCCTGAGAAACTGTAGGTTTGGACATAATCACCTGTGTTTAGAACCTCTATCTCAATTACATCACTTTCTAAGATAACATCGAGGCTGCCTTCTTCTCTAACAATAAACCTAAACTCTACATCAGTAAGAAGTAGGATCCCCACCTCTTCTAGCTCACTTACATTGAACTCTATTTTACCTTCTTTCTTTCCCCCAGCTTCTACCTTTTCAGATAGGAAAGGAGGAATCATTATTCCATTAACCGACATCTCATCGATATTAATACGTATATCTTTTTCAGAGTTATTTTCTGTTTCCAAGGCAAAATATGGGCCAGTAAATTCATCCCCGTAAAGTCCAGTTAGTTTTATTAGTATGTCATCTTCATCCAGAAGAACCTTCTTTTTTACATAGACAGTATCCGGTGTCTCCTCTTCTTCCTCTTCCTCTTCTTCCTCTTCTTCCACCACTGGCTCCTCTACAACAGGATCTTCCACAACAGGATCTTCTTTCTCCTCAACCTCATTAGGCTTAGGAGTTTCCACAGGCTCATCCTTTGAACCGCAGGAGCCCAGTACCAGTAGGGATATTAAAAGAACAACCAACCAAATGAGTATCTTTCTTTTTTTCATTTCAGCCTCTTTTCTTCTTAGTTGCTTGTTTTTCAAAGCACTTGGTTATAGTTAATACTTAAATTATTTCTTTAATTATACATCATTGTCCATGAAAAAACATCATCTAAATGCTTATTGCATGATTAGATATTTAAAGGCCCTAGTTTAGCGATGAATAAGCCTTACATTTATATATTTTTTATCAGTTGAAAAAACTAATCCGCTAACTTTAAGAATGATAAAGCTAAACCATGGTTCCTTTATAATACTAGGTAACCATGGTTTATAAGGGTTTTATAAAACAAGACTAACTGATTCCTTACCAGCCTTTTCCTGTACAATTTCTATTTGAACTTTATCACCGGCTTTAGCCTTTACATACCAGTCAAAGACCTGGACTGGGCTAAGAGTTCCACCACTACTTATGCCATCATAGCCATAACCAGTAGTAATGCCCCCAAAGCCAGCTAGAAAGTCAGCTTCAAGCTCCTTTTCACCTATACACTCTACTTCTCCTAAAATACTGGCTTTTATGGGCTGGGCCTTACCACTTTCCCTGGCCTTTTCTGTAAGGTAGGTTGGTAGATAGCCTGAGTTAGAAACAGTGACACTAATCTTGTAAAGACCCTGACCCATCTCCACTGCTTTTGTATCCTCTACTACAAGTTTAGGTAGGCAGGCTGCACTATCTACCAGGTATTTACCCACCTTCTCCACCTCTTGAAGAAGAAGGGACTCGGGGGGATTTTGGAGGGTGAACTTAAAGTCAAAGCCACCTATTTCAACCTCCCCAAGCTGGGGATGATTAAAGACTTCCCAGTCTTTAAAGCTTTCTGGTCCACAGTTTTCTTCAACCCACTTAAGCTGCTTTTCGTAGATTTTGATGTTCTCAAAAGAGGGCTTCATTGACTTTCTATAGTCATCATAGCTGACCCCACTTCTTATCACAGCGTCCCATAGCTCTATTGTAAAGGCTGGAATTCCCTGGGACTCATAGCACCAATCATCAAAGGCCCCAGAAGAGTAGTTCTTAGTATCTGCTAGGAAAGCGTCGAAGATGTTTTCTGTATTATAGCCTGTGCACTCCTTGGCATAGGCCCCCATCCTTTTAAAGATCTCCATGTCCTTCTGGTGGGCATCACTTGCTGAGTAGGTTCCAGGAGGATAGATAAAAACCCCTCCTGAAGTATGCAGGGCATTGACAAAGCCTATATTTGGATGACTTAGGATAAAGTTAGCCATAAGTTTAGTTTCTTCATGGACTAGAGGGTACTCTCCTGAACCTGGCTGGCGTTTTTCATCGTACCAGCCAAATGGAAAGTTCCTATTAAAGTCATAGCCCCAGGGACTCTTGTTTGTTATAAGGCCCAGGCTAAAGTCCCCCTTAACCTCTCCTTCTGTAACTACATGGTAGAAGGGTCCCTTTGTATCCTGGGGCAGCCTACCCTCCATGAGTCTGGGATTTTCCTTAGAAATTTTCCAGGCCCCCTGTCCACTCTTAAACCTCATAAGGCGGATTACTCCATCGCCATCCATGTCCTTAGCCACTAGGCCCTTCTTAGCTTCCTCAGGATAGACCTTGTTAACTGAGCGCAGCTTGTTGGCTGTATGCAGGTAATAATCACTGCCATCGGGAGTAAGTTTTGGTAGGATGTAGTAGGTATAGTTATTAAGAAGATAATCTATATCTTCCTCCTCATTACCAGTACATAAAGCATCTATCACATACATGGCACACATGGAGCCTGTGACCTCCCCTGCGTGAATGTTGCCATCTATGTAAAAGGCAGGCTTATCCTTAGGATCCTTATCTCCCTTGGAAAGGGTAACTGCCCAGACCGACTTATCTTCCTTGGTTTTTCCCAGGCTTTCTATGGAAATCACTTCTGGGTAGAGGGCTTTTAGCTCTTTAAGCTTACCTGTCATGGTCTCATAGTCCCAGTAGCTATTATATTTAAAGGTAGTAATCATTTTTTTCTCCTATAAAACTTTTTCTAAAAATTCCTTGGTCCTTGAACTCTTAGGATTATCAAAGATATCCTGTGGGCTTCCCCGCTCTACAATGAGCCCATCATCCATAAATAAAACCCTGTTACTAATTTCTTTAGCAAAGCCCATCTCATGGGTCACTATGACTATGGTCATGCCCTTTTTAGCCAGACCCACAATAACCTCCAGGACCTCCTTGACCATCTCTGGGTCCAGGGCGCTGGTTGGTTCATCAAAGAGCATGACCATGGGATCCATGGCCAGGGCTCTGACTATGGCAAGACGCTGTTTTTGTCCTCCAGAGAGTTTTCTTGGAAAGACGTCTATCTTATCAAGAAGGCCTACCTGCTCTAAGAGTTCCCTAGCCTGCTCTATAGCCTCTTCTTTAGAAAGGTTTTTCTCCAAAATAGGGCTCAAAATAATGTTATCAAGCACACTAAGGTGGGGGAAGACATTAAAGTGCTGGAAAACCATGCCAATCTTCTGGCGGTGTAGAGCCAGGTTTACCTTGTCCTCTATAAGGGAATTACCATCAAATACAATATCTCCTGAGTCGGGCTTTTCAAGAAGGTTAAGGCAGCGCAGAAAGGTGGACTTACCTGAACCTGAGGGGCCTATAATTGAGACTACCTCCCCTTCTTTAATTGTTTCAGAAACTCCCTTAAGAACCTCAAGCTCCCCAAAGGATTTTTTTAGGTTTTTAATCTCTATGATGTTAGACACTGGCCATCAGTTTCCTTTCTAAGACTCCCACAAGTCGGGAAGATGTATAGGTTAGGGCAAAATATACAAGGGCTAGGATTAGAAGAGACTCCACTGCCTTATAAGAGGCATTCATTACAACCCTGTAGCTGGTCATAAGGTCTGCTACATAAAAAGTAGAAGCTAGGGAAGTCTCCTTTATCATAGTTACAAATTCATTGCCCAGGGCAGGCAGGATGTTCTTAATGGCCTGGGGGATAATAATCCTAAGCATTATGTGCTTCTCCCTCATACCTAGACTCTCTGCAGCCTCTCTTTGACCAGGGTCAACTGCCTGGATTCCTGCCCTGAAAATCTCACAGACATAGGCGCTGGAGTTTAGGATTAGGGCCATAATAATACTGACTTCTTTAGGGATATCCATCCCCAAAATCTGAGGCAGAGCAAAATAAAAAAAGTATAATTGCAAAAGTAGTGGGGTTCCCCTTAAAAAGGAGACCATGGTCTCTACAAGGCCTGATAGGGCTCTGTACTTTGAGAGCCTGATGGTTGAAAGTAGGATCCCTAGTAGGGTCCCAAAGAGGACCACTACAAAGGATGTTAAAAGGGTGGCCAGCAGTCCCTGAAGGAAAACTGGCCAGTACTGGGTGAACACTCCCAGTGTACTTATTAGTATACTCATCTCCTATGCTCCAATCTGCTGGGCGTACTCCGTAAAGTCGCTTTCCCACTTCTCATAGGTTCCATCCTCAAGAAGCTGGTCAATTATTTCGTTTAAAACCTCGAGGAGTTCCAGCTCTCCTTTTTGAACACCAATTAGAGTTCCATCATATTCTTCAAGCCTGGAGTCTTCAAAGCGAATCTCTGACATCACTAGTCCTGGATTGGCACTTATATACTGCTCTCCTGTAGTACTAGGCATTGCCAGGGCATCGATCTTACCTGTCTTAAGCATTAGGACTCCAGTAGGTAGGTCAGCAATAACTTCTAGATTTGCCCCAGGCATGTTGCTTTTCACATAACCTTCTTGTAAAGAACCCGACTGGGCACCAACCTTTAAGCCATCAAAATCCTCATAAACCTTGAGCTCCCCAAGCTTTTCTTCAGGTATCATAATTCCTTGAAAACTATCAGCGCTCTTCTCAGAAGGATTATAGGTCTTGGTAAACTCCATGGATTCAAGCCTGCTTTCTTTATAGCCAAGGCCCGATACAATGATATCTGCCTTTTTAGTTGTAAGGGCTGCTATGGCTGTTGGGAAGTCAGATATCTCTAGTTTTAGCTCCACTCCCAGCTCCTCAGCTATGTGCTTGGCCAGCTCAATATCCGCTCCCACTACCTGCTCATCTGCAGGCTTGCTTGAGTCTATGAACTCATAGGGTGGAAAGTCTGGGCTAGTGGCCACTATAAGGACCTTTCTTTCTTTAATAGTCTCCAGTAAGCTCTTGTTCTCAGCAGCACTGGCATTTGAGCAGCCTGCTAGAAGGACACTAAGTATTAATACAACTACCATCATCTTCATTTGTTTTTTCATCTTTCCTTTTTCCTTTCTTTTTATTTGAGCTTACCAGGGTAAATAAAAAACTCCCCTTCCTAGTTAAACCTAGGAACGAGAGTGTCGCGTTGCCATCCTAATTTATCCCTACCTCACAGTAGAGACCTTACCAGGTACTCCTCTAAAAAGATTTATACCCTGTCACTATAACGGGTGAAACCGTTGCAGCCTTGACTCTCATCTCGGTGCACAACTCAGAGGCCCTTTTCACTCTAATTACCTTTATCCCCTTTCACCTATCGGGACTCGCTGTCAAAGTATCTTAAAGCTACTCTCCTCGTCGAAGTCTTTAAGCTCGATTAATATAAAACAGATTGTACAACAGCTCAGAAAAAAAGTAAAGCCTTTTTAATAAATAGTTTTTAATAGCTTTTTAATAAATAGTTTTTAATATTTATTGGTGTCAGGTATGTTACTTGCTCTAATAACATCATTTGACTATCGTTTAATCTTCCTTCCATGCACTTTCTCCTCTAGGCACAATACTAATTTCTCCTGATTCTTTTATATAACACCTAAGACCACGTATTATTATTGATTCTGATATCTCAAAGAAATTAAACTGGTTTATCCATTTAAGCTCTTCTTTCTCAACTAGATAAAAAGTAGTTAGGGAAGACTGACCCTTACTTGCAGGGACCCTCCACTCAGCATATCTTTGAACAATTTCTTCCAGCTCACCCTCCTCAAAAGGATCATCTACGAATACTGACGTCGTACCGGAGAAAACCTCCAAAATCCTTCCTTCATCCATAGCCACAATCATTTCTTCCATGTCATCGGATATGAAGTAACCGGAACCTGAAAATATCTTAAATTCTCTATTGCCAATTTCACCTTCTATAAACTCACCTAATGCCTGGCTATAGGGAATATGGGCAAATATCCTTACATAATTATCATCATAAACATACTCCCCATCTATAAGCTCTCTCCAAGCACGAAAAACACCAAAGGGGGTATTTAGAGTTATATGCTCTTTTTCCAGTCCACCTGGAACATAACCCTTAAACTTAAACTTTTCACCATACTTATCCTCAACGTAAGATAAGAGCTCACCTATTGCTACAATATTGCTCCGCTGCTGCTTGTTTAACTCTGAATACTTACTTGGAAGCCCAACTTCCTCTAAGATGTCCTTTTGCCTGCGGCTTAATACTACAGACTCCTCCTCTAGATTGTTCTCATCAAGTGAAGAATTTTTCTGACAAGAAACCATTAAAAACACTATTAAAATTATTACTACTACTCTTTGTACATTTTGGCCTCGCACCATCCTATAACCTCCTTGTTACTGAAAATCTTATTTCCATCCAAGTTTTTTTGGAAGGTTCTATATATATGTTATAAGACTTCAGCTGTTTTTCTGCGAATATAAAAACCCCTTAATTTTATATGTCTTCCTTATTTAAATACAATATTGTTTTTATCAGTTTGACAGGGGAAAGAACCTTAATCCATATTATTGTGCTAAAAGCTGCTAAATAAAGTATTATAATTCCAAAAAAAGTTTTTTCAACTCTATTTATATATATTCCAAGTATCATAAAAACGAAGCTAAAAGCAATGAAGAACATAATCCCCAATCTTTGTTTTTTACCAGCATTGTAAAAAGCAAGAATATCTTTTTTCGTCTTTTCTTCCCCTATTGAGTTTTTTATAATAAAAGCTTTTTGTTTTTTCTGACTTCTATCATAGAAGATGGATACAGAGACAGCTAAAAACAAAAGCGATATAACCATTAAAATAATTTGTACTTTATCAAATACAAGGTTTTTGTTCCTAAACAAAACACTCATAATTGCTACTACTGGCCCAACGACCAAGGCTGCAGTCGTAGGGGTAAATTCCAGCTGGGTTTTATTATATTTGTCAAGATTTGCTCGGTATACCTTATAATCAGATAAATCTAAAAAGTAGTGGAATACACTTACATCGATTTCCCCCAGCCAGCATAGTTTCATCATATTTTTCTACCTCCCATCTTTCTATTCAAAAAAGATACCCAAACTATAAAGGATATTGGCTATGTGAACCTCACCTTGCTAGTTAACAGAGCTGTCTGATTGGTAAAGTTCTAAGGCCATCCTAAGCACCCTTTACTATATAATATAAAGGTATCTTTGCTTTTTTTCATTTTCTATTTTCCTTTATTAAGAAGAGCTCATTACATAGTCCTTCTACATAGTCCCTTCTAGCTATGGCACCCAGCCAATCGCTGGGAATAGCCCCATAACCATAGTAGAGACCTGCCAGGCCCCCTACCACTGCTCCTGTGGTATCGGTATCCTTTCCAAGATTCACTGCCCTAAGGACACATTCTCCATAGGACTTGGTATTAACTATACACCAAATAGAGGCTTCCAAAGTATCAACGACATAGCCAGAACTTCTTATCTCATCTTCACTAAGACCCCCAAAATCCTTATCTTCTAATCTAGAAAAATAAGCAAGCTCCCCTACATAGTCAGACCTTTTTCTGTAGTAAGAAAGAGCTAAATATAAACCCCTTTCAACAGCCTTACTTATGCTATCTGAAGTAGAAAGCTCGTTGGCAATAGCAAGGTAGATCCCACAGGCAATCAAACTTCTTTTGTGCCTATGGGTCAAGGAGGATACCCTATGAATTATCTCAAAGGCCCCATCCAAACTCGTAAAATCCCTCCCATAATTTTCTTGCAAATAGTAGAGCAGGGGAAGAATCCTCATAAGAGAACCGTTGCCGTTATCCCTCTCTCCACTTCCTCCAGCTTCTAAGGGGCTGGCCCCCGCCCTGTATCTACCTAGGGCCTGGGAAGTAGCTATTCCAATATCAAAGGCAAGCCCATAGGGAGTATATTCACCAGACTCAAACCAGAGGAGGAATTTATCCATAATGTCTTCATAATCAAGGCCACCCTTTAGGCTATCAAGGAGGGCCAAGGTCATAGAAGAATCATCAGACCAGGTCCCTGCTGGTTGGTTATAAGTGCCATAGGCCCTCATTCCCTTAACAGGATTTCTCCTAAGGCTTTCCCTAGTCTGAAACTCCACTGGAACACCCAGGGCATCCCCCACAACCAGGCCCATTATCCCATCTAAAATTTTGTTTGCCATGATATCACCACCTAATGAATTACATCAATACTATGTAAAATATTCTATCGCTTTCTAGCAATTGTCAGCTGAATACAGCTCTCTTCCAAGCTGGTTATACTCCTTGACCTTACCTAGGGTCTATTCTCCAATTACCATATTCTAATAGTCTTTCCATATCCTTGAAAGCAATTGGTACACGCATCTCTCCAACAATTTCAGCAGGTTCCTCGTTGCCCTTGTATATTACTGTCTTTTCGAATTCCGCTACTAAATCATAAAATCTTTTCCCTACATTTATCTGATTAATTCTTTTAGCTACATAGTTATGATAAATCGTTACATAGCCTGCTAAAGTCCAATTTCTCTTAACAAGGACATCATATTTTAGGGTTCCATCATCAATTCTTAGAATGCTTTCTTCACAGAAAACCCTATATCCCATTCTTATTAATAAGGCTGAAGGATAGCCAATAAATGAAGCAGCAGTATAGATTGCTATAAGTTCTGAAACTGGCATATTACTAAGATCTAGATTTACACTTGGAAAGGCTGTTTGTGTAAGTAAAATCAGGAAAGCAAGTATAAAACCTGGCATAAATACAAAAACTGCCCTATTAAAAGCCTTCCCATATCCTTTAGAATAAACTTCTTTATCATATTTAAATTTAATCACTAAATGCCCCCCAATCTAACCAAAGTAGTCACCAAAAAACCTTAACTTTATCTCATGAACTTAGAGCAAAAGCTCTTAATTTTTACTCAAGCTTTCTAGAAGGCTAAGCCATCTCCTACTACATAGGTAACTAAAAACATCTATTCCTATCCATCTAACCCTCCCTCATAAAAAATAATTAACTCCCTTGGAAAGGTCAGATTGCCTATAGGTTTGTCTAAGTGTTTTTTATTCATGGGAAAGAGTTCTTGACCATCATCAGCAGGTCCAGAAAACTTTAACTTCCCCGCCTCTGCAGAAATTGTATCTAAGTAAACACTCCCTTCAAAAATATCATTTACTTTATAAAACATCTCTAGAGAGTTCATAGGGCTAATCTCATAGCCAATAAACTCTATCTTTTCTACTTCTTGCATCATCTCAAGTTTTGCCATCTCATCAAGAAATTCTTCATTAGTCATATCACCTTGACCATCATTGTATTCTTGCTCTAACTTTTCCAGCTCCAGCTCATCATAGCTTCCAAACTCATAATTATTATAAAGAAAGTCTGCAAAGTCTGCTTGAATCTCTAATAACTCTTCTAGATCTTTTTTGTTCAGTTTTTTTCCTCCGATACATCCAACCAAAATCACTAAACCTAATAATAATAGTCCAATAAATAAAAAATTTCTCCTATTCAAAGAAAACCCCACTTTCTTTTCTCTACTCAGGGATGAATACATCCTATCAACCTATTCTATTTAAAAAATTTTCAGCCCTCTTATAAAGCTATGCGGAACCCCTTTATAGTATCTGCAAAGTTCTTGGTTCTGAAAGTAGAACCCCCATCTTCTTTATATAATCCTTCTTTAAGTAGAGCCTCCTAAAATTTAATTCCTCCAGCTCCTAAAATACATCTTCTTCCACTATAAAAACCAACTTGTTGAAGCAATCTATTCCTGCTATCCCTTACTTACCAGTACTCGAACTCTTGTGTATTTTTCAAAGCTTTCAATAATCTCCAGTCCCTCTAAAAATCTCAAATCAAAATCCAGTTTAACCTCTCTAGGCCCCCCTTCTACTTCTGAATTTTCATCAAGCTGACCCTCTTTATTAAAAGAATAGTGCTTGCTTTTTGCCTGTCCTCTAATTGAAAGCACCTTACTATCCATCTTGTAGACGGCATAGTCAATCTCAGAATTTTTAAAGATAAACTCTTCTTTTCTAGTGTCCTTTTTGCTGTAATACTTTCTTGGATAATCTACAACCAGATACCTGCCATAAAAGCGAAATTCCACAGGAGAAGGCACTTCCTTTGTTTTAAGCATAAGTGGAATTGCATAGATATTTAGCAGTATATAGAGTGTTTTTACAAGAAGGCTGGACTGGGAAAATAAATTGATTTTAAATACCACAATAGCCACTAGCAATATAAGAAAAATCAGCTTGGCTGCCAATACAGAAATTCTTTCAACCAGGCCAAGGTTTGCTGGTTTTTTTACTGCTTCATCAAAGTTTATAATCTGCCTTGCTTCTCCCACATAATCCTCCAAATTCTAAATGTATCAGCCTATAACTGGATTTTAAAAGTCTCAGGTCTCCTAAGTCCTTTATCCTCTTCTCCTAGCTTTACTAACTAGAGCCCCTTGTAGATGTTTTTACCTTAGTCTACCATAGTCAAGTAATCCTTGGCTGAAGTTTATAGCTTCTTATCTCATTAAGCTAAGTCAAAAGGAGCCTAAAAAAGATGTCTAGGGGTATATTAACAATCTGCTTGGAGTAAAGTATAATACAATTAAATTAAGTTCATCTAGAAACTGGAGGGAGGGCGCCATGAAAAAAATAATTCTACTTCTTATTCTTCTTGTCCTTCTACAAGCCATAGGATGCACAAAAACAGTGGAACCAGATATAAGTGAAGAGCCGGATCTAAACCAGGAAGAAGCCCCTGAAATGAGGGAAGAGAATGAAGAAGAAGCTCTTAAAGATGAGGAAGAAATTGAGATTGAAGCTGCCGATGAAGAAGAGGAAGAAGAGGAAGTCGATGCACTTACTGCCAGCCAGGTTATGATCTTCCAGGGCTTTCCCATGGAGCGCATAAGCCTGATAGAACCTGAAATAGTACATACTGTGGAAATCTATATGAATAAATTAGAGCCCCAAGATATTAACTTAAATCACTACCGGCTCATCTACCTCACCCAGGCTGAAGAGGATGAAGTCTATAAGTTTTTTGAAGAATTAATTGATATAGATGAAACAAATTATTCGAACTTCACTGGTACCATTGATGGCCTTTATGCTTCCGGCAGCTATGTGGATTTCTATGATGACTTTGCTGAAAGAGAGTTTAGATACGTTGATCTGAAGCTGGGGCTAGAGCCAGAAGAAATGGGTATAGACAATCCCTACTTTGAATTTGCCATCAGGAATCTTATTGACCTACCTGATGATACTATAAGCACTGACCAAATCTATCAGAATTCCATCAATATTTATGAAGACAATAGCTATTCAACACAGCATATTGAAGGGTTTAACTCAAGCCTTTCTGCCGAAGAAATCTTTAAGTTCTACCAGGACTTTACCTCAGGCAAGGACAATCTTGACTACTATGAAGACGAATCAAGCCATGTCTTGCGCTGGTCTCAGGGTAAGCATAGCTGTGACCTGAGAATAAGAAAAGAAAAAATGGCCCTAGCTTCAGACTTTTATATTACCATCCAGGAAAAAAAGAATTTTAATGACTAGTATCAAAACAAGGCTCATAGGTTAATAACCAAGGAGCCTTGTTTTAATATTCTATCTTTTTTTCCTGCTAGTTGATGATGGCCTCTGGGCACACTAGATTAGTATCAATTTTTCGCTAAATATAATACTATTTTTACTGAGCCATTTTAATTATCAGGAAGGTTTTAGCCAGTATCTATTCGGCTAAGTGTTTTAGCACTTAATACCCTATACTTCACCAGGCTCGACTGATCTTGTTGGTGCCAGAGAAACCAACCTATCACCCTCAAATACATACCTACTAATGGGGGCTGAGGTTACTAGAGCATCAAAGGGTGCAGTGTAGTCCTCCTCATCTACCCTTGCAATGCTTTCTCCTTTTTTGATGTAATCACCTGGCTTTACCATGGGATAATAAACACCATCCTCTTTAGCAAGGGCAGCATCCGGATCTATAAATCCGCAATAGTTTGGCTCTTCAGGTAGAACTCCCCGGCCTTCTATAACACCAATAAGCTTTAAATAATTAAGAAGCTTTTCACAACTTGAAACAGCTGACTCCTGATTAATTACTCCCCTTGGCTGGCCACCAGGAAGCTCTATTAGCAGCCCCTTTTGTCCTCTCTTCTCACAAGACTCAAGGTAGAACTGCCCACCTGTTCCAGCCGTATGTACAACGGATTTATAACCCAACCACCTTGCCAATTTAGGATGAAAATCATACTTACTGTACCAGCACATAGTATACTCGCTACCATAAATACCGCAGCAGTGCAGGTCTACTATATATTCATAATCTTCAGTTAGCTCCCAAATCCTATGAGCCAGCTGCTGGCTATATGTTCCATCCTTCTTACCAGGAAAGATCCTATTTAGATCCTCATCATCCTCTACAGCAGGCCTTCTACGGGCTTTAAATGCGCTGGGGTTGCATATAGGCATAATCCTGATATTACCTAATATTTTTTCTTTTTTAAGGGCCTGAATTAGTAAATGTGCTGTATGAGTTCCTGTTTGCTCATCTCCGTGGATTGCTCCTGTGAAAACAATAGATGGGCCACTTGCCTCACCTGTAAAGTCCACACAATCAATGTCCAAGTTAAATTCCTCCACTAACTTCCCCCCCTTTATTTTTTCCACTCTCTTCTATACTCCTCAAACTCACTATCTGAGCAGTAAATTAAATGTCCTTCTGAAATTTCATGATATCTCGGATTATTACCCTCCGTGTACTTATGTAGTTGCGGATCATAGTGTATCCGCTTTCGACGACGCTCTGAGCGTGGATCAGGCTGTGGAATAGCTGATAAAAGAGCTTTAGTATAGGGATGCATAGGGTTTTTAAATAGCTCCTCAGAATCCGCAAGCTCTACAAGTTTACCAAAATACATTACACCAATGCGATCAGAAAAATATTTTACGACAGAAAGATTATGGGCAATAAATAGGATAGTTAGTCCCATTTCCTTTTTAAGCATATTCAGCAAATTAATGACCTGGGCCTGGACGGAAACGTCTAGTGCAGAAACTGGTTCATCTGCAATAACAAGTTGAGGGTTAATAATAAGGGCCCTGGCAATACCAATTCGCTGTCTTTGGCCACCTGAGAATTCGTGGGGATAACGGGCTGCATGTTCCGCCTGAAGCCCAACATGTTCTAACATATCTACGACCAGCTCATTTCTTCTAGTTTCGTCTGTAATCCCTCTAATTTTAAGCCCTTCTCCTACTATCTCCATAACTGTCATCCTGGGATTTAAAGATGCAATCGGGTCTTGAAAGATCATTGCAATGTTATCTGTAATGAATTCCCTCATCTTTTTATTCATAGGTCCAGAAATATCCTGGCCTTTATAAATGACTTGGCCACCAGTAGGGTTGTATAGCCTGATAATTGTCCTACCCGTTGTAGTCTTTCCACATCCAGACTCGCCAACTAATCCGAAGGTCTCTCCGGGATATATATCAAATGAAACATCATCAACTGCATGAACTGTTTTCTTAACACCCCTATCCTTGATAATGTATACGGGTGTCAAGACACTTTTATTTAATTCTTAGTTATGAACCCCTTTCTTTAAATTAAGCTGCTTTTTCTAAGTTCTCACACGGCGATGAAAAGTATATCTCAGCAGGTGTCTTGTAATCATAGGACTGGTGAGCTCTGGAATAATTATAGTGCTCCATGTACTCCTTTGTAATCTGCTTTACCTCTCTAACTGTTTCAGGATACATTAAATATAGCCTCTCCCAT
>JAAYFL010000139.1 GCA_012728235.1 Synergistaceae bacterium | reverse complement strand
TATGCTGAGATTGGACAGGGAGAGGATTATTTTGCAGTACTCGGGCATCTGGATGTAGTTCCAGTGGGAGATATTAATCTCTGGAAACACGACCCCTTTAAACTGACTGAGGAAGAAGGTTATATTTACGGCAGGGGAGTTTCTGACGATAAGGGTCCTACTTTATTAGCCTTTCACGCCCTTAAGGAACTTTTGGATGAGGGTATGGAGCTAAAGATGCCTGTTAGATTTATCTATGGCACTGATGAAGAGTCCTCTTGGCAGTGCATGGAGAGCTATGTAGAAAAAGAAAGACATCCTATAATGGGCTTTACTCCAGATAGTGGTTTCCCCCTTGTATATGCAGAAAAAGGGCTTTTAAACCTATATTTAGAGGGACCAGGATCTGAAATAGATCTTAAACTGGGAGATGTTTTAAATGTAGTACCAGATAAGGCCCAATATGGCTTTAGCCCTGAGTTGGAAACAGAACTTGATAAACTTGGAGCTAACTATGTTAGGGAGGGAGACCAGCTGGTGGTGCAAGGCAAAAACTCTCATGCGTCCAAAGTGGAAGACGGAGTGAACGCTATAAGCCTTCTTTCGAAGGCTCTTTCGAATTCTACTACTAGTCCAGCTCTTAGATTTATAAGTGAAATAGTCTATCAAGGAGAGTTTGCCAATAAGCTTCTAAGAATAAACGAAGATAAGATTAGTGGCAGGGCCTCGCTCAACCTAGGTAGGGTAAACCTTAGCAGTGATAAAGAAATAATCGAGCTTGATATGCGCTACCCTGTGAGTTTTGATTATAAAGAGCTAATTGAAGAAATTAGGGAGCTTGTAGCTACCTATGGCTTAAGCCTAGAGGTGACTAGCTTTCTTCCTCCGATTTATATAGAGAGGGAGGGAGAGTTGGTTCAAGGTCTTCTAGCTGCTTATAGAAAAGTTAGTGGAGATGAGACCGAAGCGCAGGTAAGTGGAGGAGCCACCTATGCTAGGGCTATGAAAAACCTGGTTGCTTTTGGACCTAGCTTTCCCTGGTCCGAATCTACTGAACACCAACCCAATGAGAGGGTAAAGGTTGAGGATTTTGTTCTGGCCTTTAAGATTTATAAGGAAGCCTTTAGAATGTTACTAGGCAAATAAGACTTTAAGTTTATAAAAACCTATATAAAAGCCTACATTGTGGGCTTTTATGTTTTTAAATCCAACTCATGGGTAGAAATTATCTATTAAAAATTGAATTAGGAGTGAAAATGAAAAAAATTGAGATTCTTAATGAGTTGATGCTAGATAACCTAAAGGAAGAAGGAAAGTATCTGCTTTATTTTAAAACTTCCACTTGTAGTGTTTGTGAGGTTATGGAAGAAAAAATTATGAATGAATTCGAGGATGTAGACCTTATCATGGGAATAATTCATATAGAGACAATGCCTAAGATGAGGGGGCAGTACCTGGTTTTTAGTGGACCAACGCTTATAGTTTTTGAGGGTGAAAAAGAAATTCATAGAGAAAGCAGGTTCATTGAACTGGATAGGCTGAGAAATATTTTTAATATGTGGCTTAAATAGGCCACTTTTTTTACCTATTGAGGTAATTGCGATGTATAGAGGCCTTGAAATTAAAGGCCTAGATGATTTACTAAATACTTTTTCTACCAAAAAGTTCTGACTTATACTGGAAAAAGGAGTCTTAAACACGGTTTTCAGTAATATTCCTACCACCTGTGTCACAGGAGAAATAAAACCTTAGTTTTCCTTGAAAAATAAAAGAAAACTCGCGTTTCATGGTATAATGTTAGTGACAGCTAAAATAGTACCCGAAAGGAGTTTTCTCATGAATAGTATACAC
>JAAYFL010000138.1 GCA_012728235.1 Synergistaceae bacterium | reverse complement strand
AGCAGGTCTAGCTAGAAGAGGAGGCTATCTAATAATTGATGCTATAGCTGTGGATAGAGACTATCAGGGCCAGGGTCTGGGAAGAAAACTTATGAAAGAGCTTCTAAACTATCCCCGGGAAGAGGACCTCTATTTAGTGGCTCAGGTACCAGAGTTTTTTAGAAAATTTGGTTTTGAGGGACTGGATATGGGGAAGTGTCCAAAAGTTTTTGGTTGTAGCCATTGTGATAGGCAGGGGGTAGACTGTTTTCCCCTTTGTATGGTACTGAGAAAAAATGCTAGCATGGAAGAGAGCTAGTCTTAAAAAGGACTAGGTTTGTCAAAATGATAAAAGTCCTATAAAATGCCACTAAGACCTATTAGTTTAACTAGACCTTTTTAAAGTAGGGGGTATTTATGAATAATACCAAGAGCCTTAGCCAGCTTCTTGGAATAAAAGAGGGCATAACCGCCCTAGTGGGGGGAGGAGGCAAGACCAGTACTATTTACTGGCTAGTCAGGGAGCTAACTGGCCAGGGCAAGAAGGTTCTTGTTACTACCACCACCAAAATATTTCCTCCTAAGCTAGGACAAGTGGACAGGCTTTTGATAAATCCCAAGTGTGAAGAGGTAGAGAAAGCTTTTTTAGAGGCTGATAGCCTTGCCATAGGTTCTGGGATTGAAAAGGGCAAGCTGCAGGACCTTATCTCAGACGAGCTGGATAGGTATAGGGACCTAGCAGACTATGTTTTAGTTGAAGCAGATGGAGCCAAGCACCTTCCAATAAAGGTCCCTGCCCAGCATGAGCCGGTTCTTCCTAATAGAGCTGAGCAGGTTCTTATTCTAGTGGGGCTGGCCTGCCTAGGAAGACCAATAAAAGATGTTTGTTTTAGAAGTGGGATAGCCTCTAAACTATTGGGTGTTGATGAAAACAAGATGTTGGGTTTTAAGGATATCTTTAGAATTATAGAGTCCCCTTATGGACTTTCTAAAGGTATTGAAAAAGGAGATAGGCTGGTTATCCTTAATCAAAGTGATTTACTTAGTATAGAGGAATTAGATAGGCTGAGAAACTATGTAAAAGATCAGGTGGAGTTAACTGTTATCCTAGCTTCACTAAACGATAAGAGGTTCGAGAAGATATGTTAGTAGTAATCAAGGGGGCAGGTGACTTGGCAACAGGTATTGCCCACCGCCTAAAAATGTCAGGCTTTGAAGTTGTTATGACAGACATAGAAAATCCAACTGTAGTGAGGCACACCGTCTCCTTTGCTCTGGCAGTGGCTAAGTGAGAGGCAGAGGTTGAGGGCCTTGAGGCCAGGCTCTGTCATAGCTTAGAAGAGGTTAGAGAGGTTCTAAGTGAAGATAAGATAGCTGTAGTAGTAGACCCTGAAGCTAGGATAATTAAAGAGTTAAAACCCCAGGTTGTAGTGGACGCTATTATTGCTAAGAAAAACCTTTCTACCTCAATTAATGATGCCCCTATAGTAATTGGGGTAGGCCCAGGTTTTGAGGCGGGTAGAGATGTTCATTACGTGGTGGAATCTAAAAGAGGCCACTATTTAGGAAGGGTCATCACCTCAGGCTCGGCCTTTGCAAACACCAGCGTACCAGGAGATGTTAAAGGTTTTACTACTGAGAGGGTTATAAGAAATCATAAGGCGGGAAACTTTAGACCCCATGCAGCTATCGGGGACATGGTTAAAAAGGGTGATATAGTTGGATATATAGATGAAGAACCCATTTTAGCCAGGATAGATGGAGTAGTAAGGGGCATGCTGATGGATGAAATGGTGGTGGGAGAAAACTTCAAGTGTGGAGATATTGATCCTAGAGGAGTCCTAGACCATTGCTATACCATTTCTGATAAGGCTAGGGCCATAGGTGGAGGAGTTTTAGAGGCTATTTTAAGAGGAGAGGTGAGAGATGACCAGTAAAGAGGCTAAACTGCTGGCGACTGAACTAAAGAAGCTTAAGCCAAGCCTGGTTATTTGCGGAGGGGGTCATATAGCCCTTTCTCTAGCGCAAATGGCTGAAACACTAGATTTTGATGTTACGGTCTTAGAAGATAGGGAGGACTATGCCAACAGTGAGCGCTTTCCCAAGGCTAAGATTATCCTAGGAGAACCAGTAGAGTCAGTGGAGAGCTTAGAAGAAGATAAGAAGTCATATTTTGTGATTGCCTCTTGATCCCATGCCCTAGATAAGACCTACCTCAAAGCTGTTTTAGAAAAAGACTTTCTATATGTTGGCATGCTATCTAGCAAGAATAAAGTAGCCTATGTAATGGGAGAACTTAAAAAAGAAGGCTTTGATGAGAGTATTTTGGCTAGGGTCCATAGTCCAATTGGCCTTGATATTAGCGCAGTTACACCAGCAGAAATTGCAGTTAGCATACTCGGGGAGATAATTAGTGTAAAAAATGGAGGAGGCCAGATTGCCTACGCAGGCTCAGATGTCATAAGGGCTATTGAGGAAGACAGGGCTGGGGACCTTGTTAGCATTGTTGCCAAGGGAGGCTCGGCTCCTAGAGGGATAGGCTCCATGCTGGTTTTAACAAAGGATGGCGGAGTTGTTGGAACCATTGGTGGGGGAAATGTTGAGAATATTAGTATAGATAGGGCTAGGGAGCTCGCGGGCACTGACTCAAGAGAAGACTTGGAATTTGATGTTTCAGCCAAGGGCAAGCTTGGAATGGTCTGTGGTGGTCAGGTAACTGTAAGGATTGAAACTTTAGTAGAGTAGATTTAATTTAAAGGCCTTTTGGCCTTTTTTTAATGGGAGTAAGTCTAACTTATCTTCTTTTTTAATGAGCTCTTTTAACCATCCTGGCAGATAAAAAAAAGATTTTTTTTAAGCTACACTTAAGGCCCGGCTTTTATACTAGAGATAAGAAAAGACATTTATAGAGATGTTTTAAAGGGAGGTAGAAGTTATGGATGATAATAATCTTAATAATAGAAAACTGTATAGTAGGAAGATTAGCCTGGTTATGATGAAAGTTTTGGCCCTGGTAATTGCCTTTGTTGCAGGAACCAATCATGGAGCTCAGGCCATGGCAGCTAATGAGGTTGGAGTAGTTGAAAGTCAGGCCCTTTCTTTTAGCCAGGAAATCGGCAGTGGAGATTTGGTCTCGGTTATTAAAGAGGTGGCAGATAGTGTAGTAGAAATAAAAACCCAGTCTTTAGTTATGAGCCAGTGGCCTATGAACCAGGGCTATGTAGCTGAGGGCGCTGGTAGTGGAGTTATTATTACTGAGCAGGGCCATATAGTTACTAACTGGCATGTGGCTGAGGATGCCCAGGAACTTACAGTTAGGCTAAATGATGGCAGTGAGTATCCTGCCCAGCTCCTAGCCTATGATGAAAAGACAGACCTGGCCCTACTAAAGATTGAGGCCGATAATCTAGTTAGTGCAAGCCTTGCAGATTCTGATGAGGTCCAGGTAGGTCAACAGGTTTTTGCTATTGGCAACCCACTTGGTCAACTAGGTGGTACTGTGACAGAGGGAATTATTTCTGCAACTAGTAGGGAGATAACAGTTGACAACCAGACTATGACCTTGCTTCAAACTTCGGCAGCAGTGAATTCAGGAAACTCAGGAGGCGGCCTATTTGACTCAAAGGGCAATCTAGTGGGCATTATAAATGCCAAGAGCTCTGGAATTGGT
>JAAYFL010000137.1 GCA_012728235.1 Synergistaceae bacterium | reverse complement strand
GCTGGACTGCAGGGGCCTGAATATGGAGCAGGAAGAGCTTAATAATTTCTTCAAAACAAAAGCTAAACTCCTCCTAAACGACGGTGAGATATTTGGCCAAGAAGGCAGGGGCTTTATGAGACTTAACATAGCCACTCCCAGGTATCTGCTAGAAAAAGCCATGAAACAACTGAAAAAAGCAGTGGATGAACTGTAAATCTTTCTAAAGAAAGTTCAACTAATATCCTTACAAAGCTTAAAGGGGATGGCCTAATGCCGTCCCCTTTATTATTTTTTTTCCTAATTTTATCTTTCTTCTAAATTACCAAACTTCTTGGGCAAATTCCCCAAGTTCTTTTACAAACTTATCAGCCCTCTCTATTGCTAGCATATGACTAGCTCCTTCAAACTCAATAATTTTGCATCCTGGTATTCTCTCAGATATATAATCCGCTGTTTCTCTTGAATAGAGGGATTTAAGCTGACCCCTAAAAATTCTAGTAGGCAAATCAATCTTCTTTAAATCCTCCCTATAATCCGCAGTACCCATTGCATGCCATAGCCCAGTAAGGGCTAGGAGACTGGGTTCAGGAATTCCAGAGGCAGCTTGCTGCTCAGCCATCTGTAACATTAGCTCATCTGTCAAATATGGCATAACCTTTTTCATAAAGTCTACTGTGAATAAATCAAAACGACTAAACATCTGGCTAAGATCCCTATCACTTTGTGTCTTTTCATAGCTTCCATCATAGAGCCCAAGTTTCCAATCCCCATCATTCATAAGTTTAGGAGTCATATCAACAATAACAACTCCACTAAGCCTAGCTGTTCCAAACTGCCTTACATAATCAAAGAGTGTCATAGCCCCCATAGACCATCCAACTAAAAGTACATCCTCTAAACTAAGGTACTCTAATAGTTCCTCAAGATCCTGGGCTAGCCTTTCAAGACTATAGCCATAAAGTGGGTGCCCAGAAAAACCATGCCCTCTGTGATCATAGGTAAGTACTCTATAATTCTTAGAAAGCTCCTCCACTACTGGTTTGAAGTTATCACTATTACCAGACCATCCGTGAATGAGGACTATTGTCCTCCCGTCTCCCTTAAGTTCATAGCTCAATTCCACCTTGTCACTAGTTGTAAATATCACTTCATACTCCTTTCTAAGCTGAGGTCCAACCTCCATCTATTGGTAAATTTATTCCTGTTATCTGAGATGCGCTCTCAGAGGATAAAAAAACAATTGCATCTGCTATAACCTGGGGGTCAAGAAGCTTTTTAATAACTGCTTTTTCAAGCATAACCTTCTCCACCACCTCTTCTTCACTTATACCATGAACCAGACTCTGGTCCCTAATCTGTTTTTCTACTAGAGGAGTCTTTACATAGGCTGGGCAGATAGAATTAACTGTAATTCCATAGGGGCCACCTTCAAGGGCTGAAACCTTGGTTAGGCCAGTTAGTCCGTGCTTGGCAGAAACATAGGCACTTTTATACTCCGAGGCCACAATGCCATGGATGGAGTTGAGATGAATAATCCTACCCCACCCTCTCTCTTTCATATAGGGCCAAACATATTTAGTCAGATAGAATGGAGCAGATAACATAAGGCTTATCATAAAGTCCCAGCTTTCCTCTGGGAAATCTTCAATGGGAGAAACCTTCTGGATTCCAGCAATATTAATCAAGATATCCACTCCGCCATATTCCTGGACCGCCTGTTCAACAAGAGCTTTACACTGCTGGGCCTGGGAAAGGTCCACTTTAACAGCTAGGGCTCCAAGGGCCTTGGCCTCTCTTTCAAGGGCCTCCCCATTAATATCTGCCATAACTAGGCTGACCCCCTCCTTAGCCAGGGCCTTACTAGTAGCTAGGCCAATTCCACTAGCCGCTCCAGTAACAATAGCAATTTTTCCTTTCATTTCTACCTCCATTATTCTAACCAAATAAGAAATGTAATAAAAACGAGTAAGTCGAACTAATTAGCACAAAGACCACCACAACTGGCAGGGTCTTTTTTACAAGACTTGTAAAGGGCAACTCATAGGCCTCAGTAATAATACCCAGGCAAACATGGGTGGGAGAAATCTGACTTGAAATATAGGTCATGCTCATAAGAAAGATTATAACTCCTAGGTCGCTTCCAAGGGTTGCCACGCTTACTGGCATCATCATGGCCACCATGGCCTGGCTGCCTGCAAGCAGGGTTCCCAGAAAAAAGATTGCTCCAAATATAACCACAGGAGGAAGGGGCAGACCTGAAAACACCTGGGGCAGCTGGTCAATTACACCAGTAAAGACTAGGAGCTCCTTAAAGACCATAATTGCAAGAGTTGCAGCAATAAGTTTATACTCAAAGGCCGAAACAAACATGGGCCTAAGCTCCTCCCAGCTAAACCTATTAACTAAAATCGAAAGCAGGAGTACAGGTATAACTGCCAGATGGACCTTCATGTTAAAGCTAAGAATAAGGATAATACTAAGGCCTATTGCCCAGAGGCTAATAAAAAGATTCTTAAGCTCTTCTTTTTTATTCACTCCATCTGGTACCTGGGACTTAGGAATCTTTCTCACATAGAAGATATAGCCCAAAAAGAAAAGTACAAAAACCATGGGAAGCATGGCAAGAACAAAGCTAGTCATTGAAATTCCTGACAAGGTCATGGCCAAAATAATTGTCGCATAGGTGGGTAGAAAAATCTCCGAAATATGCCTAAAGTAGGTTGAAACAAAGCATCTTTCTTCAACACTTAGAGAGTCTCCTGCTGCATTATCCACTATGGGTCTGGCAATAAGCACAGCTCCTGCAGATGGCAAAATTCCTATTACAAAGGGAGCCACCATAGCATTTATCCTTCTAGAACCAAAGAGCCTGGTTAGAGAAGTCTCTGCCAGAGCCAGGTGCTCTCTTTTCTCCATCATCCTCTGTAAAAAGGTTATTGAATAAAAGGCTAGGATCAGGTTAATTGTAGTTTGGGAACTAACCCCCTTAATAATTATTCCAAGAGCCGAAGAGGGGCTAAGCCTAAAAAGAAAAAAGCCAAGAAGGCTACTTAAGACCATGGATAAATAAAGGGGTAGACCCCTGCCCATAAGAAAGAGCAAAAACACAAATAAAATGACTAAGAATAATAAGTCCACTTTTCCTCCTAATAAGAAATAATCCCGCTGGGGATTATTAAAATTAAAAAAACTAATCTAGAGCTTCCTCTAAGATTTCTACAAAGCCCTCAAGTGCCTCCTGGTCTTCCTGGGAGAACCTATTTAGAAGGGGGCTATCAAGATCAAGGACTCCAACTACTCGGCCTGCCTTTCTAAGGGGAATTACAAGCTCTGAGCGGGAAGCACTATCGCAGGCTATATGGCCGGGGAAGGCTTCAACATCCTCCACCCTCAGGCTCCTATCCTCCTTCCAGGCACTTCCACAGACTCCCTTCCCGCAAGAAATCCTTGTGCATGCCGGAAGACCCTGAAAACTTCCTAGAACCAGCTGGTCACCCTCTACCCAGTAGAAGCCAGCCCAGTTTAAATCATCAAGGACTGCCATAAGGATGGCTGAGGCGTTGGCCTCCAGCGCTCTAAAATTACTTTCT
>JAAYFL010000136.1 GCA_012728235.1 Synergistaceae bacterium | reverse complement strand
TGGGCAGAGATGGCTCTGAGCTTTTTAAGTTCCTCAAAAACTTCTGGTGCTTCAGCCCTTCTAACAGCCTCTATAAGCTCAGCAATAATGTCATTCTCTCTCATATACACATTAACAGGATGGCCAGGAATCTGGGAAAGCCTTATTACCGGCTCCTTTGAAACATTCACATCCTCAACTATCTGGCCTGCAATTGGCAGCTTGAAGCCGCCTACTTTTTCTAGCTTTGTAGTTCCATGAAAAAGAGCTGAGTGGACATCGCAGAGTTTTTGAACCTCTTCAACAGGAACTCCTCCTGCAATAATCTCCTGCTCAGCCTTAGCAATCTCAGAAGCATCAACTGTGGCAAAGTTTGCTACAAAGTCCTCCCTTACACTCTCAAGACTATCCCCATCATTAAGTCTGTGGATATAGTCCTTTAAAAGCTCCACCCTGGTGGCGTCTAGATAAGGGGTCTTTCCATCTACCTTTACCTGGCCTTCACTGATCTTATTAACATTATCATTTAAACTAATCTTTTTGCTCATCTAAATCTTCCCTTTCTATATATATAAGTAGCATAGATATTTTCATTACCAATCCCTAGTTTATTACTAGGGTATCTTGTCCAATTATACCCCATAAATAATCTATTTACTATCTTTTTTAAGTAATAATATCTGCCTATAAAAAACAAAAAATCATAAAGCCCCATATAAAAAGAAGGCCACTTAGGACCCTCTAGAAAAACTACTTTTTATCTATGGTGGCACTGAGGAAGCTGTCGATTTCTAAGGCGTCCTCCTTATTAAAGTAAAGGTTTACAAATAGCTTCCTGTTTTTATACTCCACCATCTGAAGCTCACCACTGTCTATATTAAAGCTATAGTCCTTAACTTGGGACCAGTCTTTAAAAACTCCATTAATCAGCTTGTAACTACTATGGTAACGAAGCCCCTTTCTAGTAATTCCTTGACTAAATAGACAGGTAATTACATAGAGGGCCCCAAGAGCTATTATTAGATAGTTTAAGAGGTTGCCCTTACCTAACCGGTAAGATAAAAAGGCAAAAATTACAATAATTAATGCTACAGCAAAATTTGTGCTGGAATTTCTTCTAACAGGATAGATTATCTCCTTTTTACTCCTAAGGTTAGATAGGCTAGACACAGAAAAAATTACTATTAAAACTATGTAGACAAGTACTTTAGACACATGGACCTCCCTTTATGTGATTTAACTTAAACCTGCTTAGGCTTCCTACAAGGAGTAGGTTCTGGGTAACACAGGTAGCAAGAAAAGTATAGCCCAGGCCAGCCCCCTGCTCAAGTAATATTTTGTCTAGCATATATAGTTATCTTCTCTTCTATACTAGGACTATATTCCCAATAATGCATAAAGACTAAAAATAAGACTCCTCTTATATGCTAAAATTCCCCCTTAGTAGATCTATTCTCTATGAGGGAACCTTAACCATTTTTAATCCTTCTTAATCTTACAAGTTCTTTTATTAAAACTTCTCTTTTTTCATATACACCCTGGAAATACTAACTTAGTAAAAGCAGGGGTTTACTAAAATTTTCAGTTAGTAGATCTAATTTTGATAGGCCTTTATAGCACTTGATTGAATAGATTAATACTCATAGAAGACCTCTCCATCCAAATACTCCATATCAAGAACTGGATTCATCATAAAAGCCCCTAAATCAAGACCTGAAAGTATTATAGAGGACAAAGAAACGTGGTAGATAAAATTTACACTATCAGTGCCAGGAACCTTAACAAGCCTATAAATAAGAAGGACCGATATAAAAGTTGATTTACTTAAGAACTTCCTATCAATTAAGTCTATAATTTTCATCAGCTCCCCCTAATATCCTATGACTGAAGGAGTATACATATATAAGCGGAAGATAAACTGTAAGAAGTTGCAGCTCAAATTAATGAATTTGATTGACTAAATTATTAAAAATGGTCTTTAAAACAAAGGAATTAATTATCAAAAAATAAATAGTTTTGTTTACTTATTTCTTTACCACAAACCTGTAATTCATCAAATGTATAAGCCCAATCTAAATCCAAGTCATTAGCGGCAACTCTTGGCTCTATTATTTTAATTTTCCTGATTGATTCTATAAGTCCACTAGTATATAATTAAGCAAAATACAACAATTACTTAACAAGGAGTCGTAACAAGAAAGGGCTTATAGCGAGAAAGGTAAACAATTTAATACAATCTTGATTAAGGAGGAAATCATGTCTAAAAAAGACGAAAGCAAGGGCTTTCTAGCCTGAGTGGAAAGGGTAGGTAACAAGATACCCCACTCCTTCATCCTCTTCGTATGGATGATAATCATCGTAGTACTTATCTCTTTTGTTGCTAACAAAGTAGGACTGGAGGTGGAAAACCCCACTACTGGAGAAATTGTTCAAGCCAAGAACCTAATTTCAGGTGAGGGTATTAACTTTGCTCTGACAAGCGCTGTTAAGAACTTTACCGGATTTGCTCCCCTTGGCCTAGTTCTCACCATGGCCCTAGGTATTGGTCTAGCAGAGAATGTCGGACTATTATCTAGCTTTATGAAAAAGACCATACTTGGAGCTTCACCAAAACTTGTAACCTTCATTATTATGCTTATTGGTATCAATGGCAACATTGCCTCAGACGCCGCTATAGTTATTATCCCTGCTGTGTCTGCCATGATTTTCCTTTCTCTAGGTAGAAACCCCATTGCAGGTATCGCCCTAGGCTACGCGGCAACCACAGCTGGCTTTAGTGCCAACTTTTTTATAGCTGGAACCGATGGGCTTCTAGCAGGCATTACAAATGAGGCTTCCAAGATAGTTGGAGCTCCTGAGATTCCTGTAACAGCCAACTGGTACTTTATGGCAGCTTCTACCCTACTTCTAGCATTTGTGGGGATGTTTGTAAACGACAAGATTATAGAGCCTAGAATAGGCCCCTACACCGGTGACAAGCAGATTACAGACCAGGCAGTTACTGCTGAAGAGAACAAGGCCCTTAAGGCCGCAGGCATTGGCCTAATAGCCTACTTTGTAGTCTTAGTTGCCCTAGCTGCACCCAAGAGTTCATTTTTAAGAAATGCTGAAACCGGCTCTTTAATGAGCGGTTCACCCCTTTTAGCAGGAATTATACCTCTGCTTCTTATCCTCTTTCTAGTAACCTCCATTCCCTATGGAAAGGCCATTGGAAAGATTAAAACCTCAGCAGATGTTCCAAAGTACATGACTATGGCCATCAAGGATATGGCTCCCTTTATTGTTCTAGCCTTTATTATCGGCCAGTTCATAGCCTACTTTAACTGGAGCAACTTGGGAATTATAATTGCGGTATCCGGTGCCAACCTGCTTAAGGCGCTTAACTTTACCGGTATTCCACTCTTTATAGGTTTTGTTCTTCTTTCTACCTTTATTAACCTATTTATAGGAAGTGGTTCAGCCAAGTGGGCCATACTAGCCCCAATCTTTGTTCCCATGCTGAGCTTACTAAACTACCACCCAGCCCTAACCCAGATGCTATATAGAATTGGGGACTCTTCTACCAACATCATCTCTCCCCTCTTCCCTTACTTCCCCATTATCATTGGGCTTATGAATGAGTATGATGAGGATCTTGGAATGGGAACCCTCCTGTCTCTAATGATCCCCTACAGTATGGTCATGCTGGTTACTTGGCTAATTTTTGGAATCATCTGGTACATTACAGGTTACCCACTAGGACCAGGTGGCTTCCTATTTATCAATTAGGAGGATAATAGATGCTTAAAGAAATTGAATCTTTGGTGGAAAAACACCAGGACCGAGTAATAGAAATTAGAAGAGACATCCATCAGAATCCAGAGCTAGCCATGGAAGAAACTAGGACTGCCCAGCTGGTAAAAGAGGAGCTGGAAAAGCTAGGCTTAGAAGTGGAAGAAAAGGTAGGAAAGATGGGAGTGGTTGGTCTTCTAAGAGGAAAAGGGAATGGAAAAACGCTCCTTTTAAGAGCTGACATGGACGCTCTACCTATCTTAGAGGAAACAGACCTTGACTTCAAGTCCAAGACAGATGGCAAGATGCACGCCTGTGGCCATGACGTCCATACCTCTATCCTACTGGGAGTAGCCAAGGTTCTTGCAGAACTTAAGGACCAGTTTAAAGGTAATATAAAGTTCTGCTTCCAGCCCGCAGAGGAGGACAATCCTACGGGAGGCGCAAGGTTTATGATAGAAGATGGGGTTCTAGATAATCCCAAGGTTGACGCTGCTATGGCCCTGCACATTTGGCCCATGCCTCTAGGCCAGGTTGCCCTAAGAAGGGGAACCATGATGGCCCAGTCTGACAGGCTCTTTCTAACAGTTAAAGGAAAATCTTCCCATGGGGCTGAGCCCCACAAAGGCCAGGACGCCCTGGTGGCTGCAGGCCATATAATAACTGCCATCCAGACCGTCATAAGTAGAAATGTGGACCCCATGGACAGTGCAGTTGTAACCCTGGGGACCATAAAGGGAGGCAGCCGCTACAACGTGGTCTGTGACAAGGTAACTATGGAAGGCACTGTCAGAACCTTTAGGCCAGAAGTTTCAGAGCTTATGCCAATAAGGATAAAGGCTCTGGCCGAAGGAGTTGCCGCAGGCCTTGACTGCCAGTGCGATGTTAGTTATGTAAAGGGCTACTCTGCTACACTAAATGACCCAGACCTGACAGACCAGGTCCTGGTCTCGCTAAGAGAGACCCTAGGAGCAGAAAATGTTATCCTAGCAGATAAACCTGGTTCAGGGGGAGAGGACTTTTCTGAGTTTGCCATGAGAGTCCCTTCAGTCTACTATTGGCTGGGCTTTCAATCAAAAGAAAATGAAGGCCGGACCATCCTTCATAACCCCCAACTTCTAGTAGATGAAAAGGCCATTGCTTTTGGCATGAAGACCATGGCCAAGGCAGCCCTAGACTATCTTAATAGCTAGTAGCAAGGATCTATAGATGAAAAACCACCTCCAGGGGTATGGGGGTGGTTTCCTTTTACTAAAACTACTCTAACTCTATTCTTACTTATTCTTCTACCAAAAGTTCAATAGTTCTTCTAAGGGCCTTAAAGGCCATAGCTAGGCTCTCTTCATCAAAGTCAAACCTATTATTATGGTGGGCTGCCTTTAAATCAGAACCAAACATAAAGTGTAGGCTCCTTCCGCCAAGCTCCTCCACCCTATTCATCATATAGGTGATATCCTCGGAGCCGCCAAGACTCCTAGCTATATCTATCTTAAAATCACCCTCTAAATGGTCAGCTACTAGAGCTACAAAGTCCTTATCGTAGCTA
>JAAYFL010000135.1 GCA_012728235.1 Synergistaceae bacterium | reverse complement strand
GACCAATTCTCCCTCAAAGATGAGAGAGATTTGCAAACCAGTACTTTCATCCAAAGCCCAGCAGAGGCCGAAATTAACGCAATCTTAGCCGTCGTGACTCAAAGAGTCATAGATAACGTAAACAGCATCAAGTACAACAATAACTTCTACCAGCCGTATGTTGCCCTCCAAGGGTCCTTACAACTTAAACTCTACAACAAAGGGACCAAAGCTTTTGTCATAAAAGCCTTCGACGGTTCATTGTTGGCCAGCATAAAGGATGAAATTCACATCCTAATGGAGGTCGAAAAGAGAAGCCCGTATAGCAAAGAGTTTGACTCCTCTCCTCCTCCAAAGAAGAGAATACCCCACAAACCAGCTCCAAATCATCCATGGAGAAGCCAATTCTTCTCTCCAAAAATTCTAGAAAGTCACATTGCAAAAGACAAAAAGGAATGTCAGGAATGAGCAAACTAGGTACCCTAAAAAAAATTACAATTCCTCTCAAAAACCAAAGACAGAAACAGAGAGAAATTCATAAAAAACCTTCATAAAAGTCTTGAACAGATGGATAATCCTGCAATCTTCACCACCTTAATCCGGAAAAATTTCACCAGGTAAATCCTAATATTTCTCACCACTCAAGTAGCCGGGGAGATTATCCCCGACAATGAGATTTAATTGAGCTCAATAATCATTGCACCTTCGGTGAGGGTGTGGAACATTGAGTCTCTGTAGCTGGTAGTAGTTTCCATTAGGTCCCGCCATAAGTCTGGGTGAGAATGGGAGACTAGGATGGTCCCCCCATTTTTTGGACGGTAGTCCATAATCTCACGCATAAGCATTAATTCATTCTGGCTCATAGGAGAGTTCATCCAATCATCGACAATTAGGCAAGGGATGGTTCGAAGTTCTTCAAGTTCTTCTTGAAGGAGACCGCCAGTACGTTTTGCATCAATAAGTCTGCTGAGTAGATCAAAGTATCGTATGTACCTTGTCCTCCTACTGAGCCTACAGGCCGAGGCCCCGATTGCACAACCTAGGTAAGTGGTTCCACTCTTCGGTCCACCATGAATTATGAGGAACGCTCCCGCATCGATGAACCTAACTTTTGACAATGTTGAAATTAGTTGTGCTGAGAGATATGGGGTATTGCTACTAACTTCTTCTAAATCAGCTGAAGGGTACCATAACCTTGCTTCACGAATAAGTTTCTCAGCCTTGTTCCCTGTCCTGCGCAACAATTCTGCATCGATGAATTGTTCTAGAATTGAAGATATATCTTGTCCCTCCACTACAACCGTCCCATCAAGAATTTCCCGGAAATGGCCAGCCATTCCAGGTAGCCTCAGGCGCTTGAATGCTTGGAGAATCTTCTCATCACGCTCTAAACGTATCTGTTCAATCGTATAAGCCATCTCCACCCTCCTCCTGTAGGATATCCATAATGTTACCCACACACAGCTTCTCAGCTATGAATTTGTCAGCCCTCATTCTGGCCTCCTCATCGATGAGCTGTTGCACAGTATTTCGTACTGCATTGTAGGAAATTCTTGTAAATACACTTGGATGCAAACTTATTAACTCTTTACAGGCCATCTCGAGGGTTCGTGACGAGCGCCCAGGATTTCTCTTAGTCGGTCTTTCTAGGGATAAGATACCTCTAGCGGTGTCATACTCAACCTCGACGACCCTAGCGTTGGCCTCTGCTATGGAGAATAATCGCCCAATAACCTCAAGGGTCGCAGGGCCAATACGTTCAGCCTGCTCGCAAAAGAGGCTGGGGCTAGCATATACATATTGGCGGATGTAGGAAGGCATATGGGCTGGATCAGTTACATAGCGATGCCAAGGGTCAATTCCTCTTGGATGGCTACATATGAATTGCCCTTCTAGGGAGAGGATGCGTACATCAACGCTACCAAGGCGTAGGATTACTCGTTTCTTACACCAAAGATATGGTACACTGTAATAGTAACCGTCAAGACCGCACTTTGCATGGCAGTTTTCGCGGACCGTCGCAGTTGCCTTCTCCCGTACCTCGAAGTTGGTTGAAGGCAATTGTGACAACATTTGTTGTTCTTCAGCCTCGAAGAGGCTACGTCGGCTCCAGTTCTCCTTTTCTTTGAATGGCTCGTTATTAAATACTTCGCACCTTAGGGCGAGCGCCTCGTTGAGCTCTTCTAGCGAATAGAAGATGCAATGGCGCAGAGGGGCTAGAATACGCGTGTAGGTGTTGGAAACCCCATCCTCTACGGTTGGCTTAAATTTTGGTGTCCTAGCGGGAGCTGCAATGACTGTCGCCCCATAATGCTCGCCCAATTCCCGAAACAACTCACTAAGCACTGCCAGCTCATGCTTTGAGTGTAAAATGACTGCAGCTTTTGTATTGTCTACTATGATTGCGCGCGTCACCCCTTTAAAAAACTTGAATGCATCTATGACAGCATGAGCTAAACAGACCGCCGTCTGTCGCGGTACTGCTTGGACCCATAGCAATTTGCTAAACGATAGCGTTGATACAAAAAGGGGCACCTTAACTGCTGTTTTGGTTAGTGGGTCGATGTAATGTGCTAGATCACCGGCAAAGTCCAGTTCCATCGAATGCCCTGGCTTATTCTTAATCTTCGCACTATATTTGGTGACATTGCACCATTTTTTATACCGTTCAAAGAATTGGCTACGACTGTAAGGTCTCAGCCCTTCCTTTTTGGCCTGCTCCTCATACTCTTCGTGTAAAAGATTAACCGTAACATGAGCATTTGACAGCTCATCGTACATCCATTCAAAATTGATTGGAAAGTATTCTGGCTTCACTTTTGTTGACTTGCGTAGCATACCCCTGAGTTGAGTTTCATCCAACTCCTTCCATTGGCTCGGGAGAATCCCTTTCCCTTCACTTTTGGAAATGACTCTTCGTACCGTAGCTCGGTCGCGACCGACTCGCTCACTAATCTGTGAGATGTTAATACCCGAACAGTATAGTTCGAGAATCTTCTTGTAAGATGCCATCTATTCTTACCTCCATAGTTAGAATTGTCCTTCAAAGAAGAACATTTCTTCCCATGATACCAGAATTAGTGGCGAATAATTTTAGGATTTATGTGGTGATTTATTTCAGGATTTAGGTGGGCGCAAGGCCCGGATTTTCCACTTCTTGCTAGCATTACTCATAGGTGGTATCGAGTTTGTCAGCAAGGTCGTAGGAATGAATCAAAAGACTCCGCTTCTTGGTATATCCGCTGCTTGGGCATACG
>JAAYFL010000134.1 GCA_012728235.1 Synergistaceae bacterium | reverse complement strand
CTTCAAGGAATTGGCCATGCAAGGCTATCAAATAAAATCAAAATCCTTCTCTGAAATAATGGACAACTACTTCCCAGAATGGAAGGCTATCAGATCATCAAAGACTAAAAGGATTGCGCCTAGTGGAGTATCTATACCTGTAAAACTTTATTATGAGAGAAAGGAAAGGATAAAAGAAGATTTTTTAGAAGTAGATAATGCTGATACACCAAAAGAATGGCAGTCAGAACAAATAATAATGGGCACAGGTAGTGATGAATATATTAAAGAGTAATTGTAACTATGTAACCTTGTAACTTGTAACTGTACTTTTAAAACTATTAGAATTGGTCTGATAGAAATTGAATCCTAGTAATATCAAGACTTAGTGAGGCCTTATAAAAAAGACTTGCCTTATTTGAGGACTTTTGAAATCCTAGGTTACAGTTACACTCCCCTGTGCCTATTAAAACTTTAGTAGCAAGCACAGTAAGTGTACGGACACTTACGAGAAAATTATAAAAGTGGGTCAAGTGAGACCTACTTTTATATATAAAATTTTCTACTTGTTCCTATCGGAATGATTTAGGGGTTCCCCCTAAGACCCTAGTTAAAATATAAAAGAAAGGAAGAATATTATGGCAAATAGATATAGAAATGAAAGGATAGAAATTAAATTAACCAGGAAAGAAAAGGAACTTTTTAAGAAAAAGTTAGAACTTTCTAAGTCAAAATCAATGGGACATTTTATAAGGAAATGTGTCTTGGAAGCTCCTATATTTATAATAGATATGAATCAGTTTAGGAAGATGCAGACACTTATAGGAAGAATTCTAGCAGTCTTAATCAAATAGCTAAAAGAGTAAATACTACAGAAATAATTTACAGAGAAGATATTGAGGATTTAAAAAAGGAAAATGATAATATATCGAAAGAGATAATGAAGATACAAAATATCTTGGTAAGAAAATATATTTAAAACTTATACACTTCCTCTATTTGTTTATATTAATACTTTACTCTATAATATAGATAAGGGCTTATATCACAATGAATCTGAACCAAAAGTAATTAAGCAGATAAGTAATCAAATGAAGGGGTTATATAAATGTATAAGAGATATAATTCGAAAGATAAGGAATCTATTTATAAATATGCACAGGAATTGAAAGATAAGACATTTAAAGATATTTGTGATGCAGATAAATATTTTTTGACAGAGGTGGTAAAGGAAGTTACAGAGGAAGAGTATAGGATATCTTATGAAAACAAAAATCGTAAAGGTGGATTAGGTGAAATTGTAGAAGAAAGATACTTTCACTACAAAGCAGATAACATATCTGAGGCTGATTTTTCAGATGCTCAGGTGGAATTAAAAGTCACACCATATAAAATAAATAAAAATGGTACTATATCTGCTAAGGAAAGATTAATAATATCTATGATAAATTATATGAAAATTATAAATATGGATTTCTACAACAGCAATGCTTGGGAAAAATTAAAAAACATATTGCTGGTGTATTATTTATGGGACCCAAATATAGAAGATAGACTTGATTATATGATTAATTATATATATATGCTCAGCCCAGAAGGAGAAGATTTAAGAATTATAGAAAGTGATTTTTATAAAATTAGACAAAAGGTTATAGATGGAAAAGCTCATGAGTTGTCAGAAGGAGATACCTTATATTTAGGAGCAGCTACAAAATCTTCTAATTCTAAAAATAGAACTCCTCAACCTAATTCTAAAATATTAGCAAAACCTAGAGCATTTTCTTTAAAAACTTCCTATATGACATACGTGTTGAGGAATTACATAACTGGAGGTAGTGAAAGAGAAGATAAAATCTTAAAAGATGATACAGTATTAGAGTTTGAAGAATATGTTTTAAATAAAATCAATCAATATAAAAACATCAAAGATACAGATTTATTTAAAGAGTTCTTTGATGATGAAAATATAAAGAGTAAGAATAGATACAGTCGTTTAGCATTGGAGATACTAGGAGTAAAGACAAAGAATGCTGAAGAATTTGAGAAAGCTAACATAGAAGTTAAGGCAGTACGTATAGAGTCTGATAAGAAGATAAGGGAGTCGATGTCATTTCCGGCTTTTAAGACTATGGAACTAATAAAACAAAATTGGGAAGAATCAGATATTAATTATTACTTTACCGAAACAAAATTTTTATTTGTAATTTACAAAAAGAAACAAAATAATTATTATTTAAAAGGTGCAAAGTTTTGGAATATGCCTGTAGATGATATTGAAGGAAGTTTGCGTGAAGAGTGGCAGAGGGCAGTAAATATATTTAGAGAAGGTGTTAAATTTACAATAAAAAGGCCAGATTATCCAATAAGAAATAATTTGCCTAAGAAATCCAATACGAAAATATTACATGTTAGACCTCATGCACGGAAGGGAGCTCATGTAATTAATGGTATAAAATATGGAAATGGTGAGATAGAAAGAGATACAGATTTATTGCCAGATGGAAATAGAATGACAAAACAGTGCTTTTGGTTAAATAATGATTATATATTGAAACAAATTAAAGATAAACTAAAATAAGGTTTGATCTTTTATAAGAAATAAGGTAAAATAGAAGTATCAAACGGAGGGATATCATATGGACTTAAAGGTTGTTGAATTATTTGCAGGTGTAGGTGGATTTAGAGTTGGTTTAAATCATATAAAAGGATTTGATGAAAAAACAGGTCTAGCAATTGAAAATGGTGATTGGGATTTTGTATGGGCAAACCAATGGGAGCCATCTACTAAAACACAACCTGCTTTTGAATGTTATATAAAAAGATTTGGTCATAAGAATCATAGTAATGTGGATATAAATAAAGTAGATAAAAAGAAAATACCAGACCATACATTATTAGTTGGTGGATTCCCTTGTCAAGACTATTCTGTTGCAAGAAGTTTGTCAAATGAGATGGGTATTAAAGGTAAGAAGGGTGTCTTATGGTGGGATATAGTCGATGTATTATATGAGAAGAGACCACCATTTATACTTCTTGAAAATGTAGATAGATTATTGAAGTCCCCTGCGAATCAAAGAGGTAGGGACTTTGCAGTTATGTTAAAAACCTTAGAAGATTTAGGATATATAGTTCAATGGAGAATGATAAATGCTGGTGAATATGGAATGCCTCAAAGGAGAAGGAGGGTTTTCATATTTGCATCATTAAAAGAGACAAAGTATTCACAAGGGATTATAAAGATAGAAGATAAAGAAGAATACCTAAAAGAAGATGGCTTCTTCAATGATATATTTCCAGTTGAAACAGAAAATGTGGTAATAGAAGAAAAGTCTATAGAAGAATTTAAAGATCCAGTAGATACATCAGAAAACTATAAAAGTGAAAAATTCTTAACTACAGGTTTATTTATTAAAGGTGAAATTATAAACTTTGATGTATTAGAAAAATCTAATGAGAATGTTTATACATTAGGGAAAATAATTGAAAGAGCTAAAAAATATCAAGTAATAGACCTTGAAGAGTATGTGGTTGAAGGGAAAGAATTAGAAAAATGGGAGTATTTAAAAGGCTCAAAAAAATTAGAAAGAACTAGTAAATCAGGGCATAAGTACACATTCTCTGAAGGAAAAATGTCATTTCCAGACCCTTTAGATTTACCTAGTAGGACTATGTTAACAAGTGAAAGTTCAGTAAATAGATCTTCTCATATTGTATATGATAAAGATCTAAATAAAAATCGAAAGATTACAGAGATTGAAGCGGAACTACTACAAATGTTTCCGGCAAACTGGACAAATACAGGAATGACCAGAAGGCAAAGATATTTCATGATGGGTAACGCATTGGTTACTGGGGTTATTAGTAAGTTAGAGGATAAACTGAAGAATATCATAAGAGCAGATTAGCATATGAATGGATGGTAGAAAAAACACTGATTTCTAATGATTATAAACTTGGTTATAGCTTATTAAATAATCGTGTAATGAGACAAATTTAAATTGAGGGGTGATTGATATTTTTGGAAATGTTATTTATTATGATGAGAAAAAAATAATGGAATATAGTTCTGTAATTACAAGACAACATCACTTGACAATTAAAGAGTATGAGATTTCAGATGATAAATCTGCTCACATGAATCTAAAAGTTTTCGGAGGAGATTTGAAAGGTTCAAAAAAATATAAAGCAGAGGTTAAAGAAAGCCTTCTGTATAATTGTGTTGCATTTGAAAAATTACTTAATGGAAGGGAAGATTTTGCAGATTTTGTAGAATCATCAAAGTGGGACATTAATACAATAGGTAGGGGATTTATAATAAAGTTTAATGGTTATATGAATGTTCCAGAGGAATTTGATATTACACAAACAATCCAAAGATTCAAGCCAATGTTAATGGATTCAATTGTAAATGATGGTATGGATGAAACTGAAAAAAAGGCATTTAAAAGCTTCTTTGAAGTATCAGATGTTAAGATACCAGTTTTAATTGATATTGAAGATTCATTAATATGTTCTAAACTAGTAGGTAATAATATGTTAGTAGAATACGAAGATTTAGATGAATATGAAGATTTAGAAGTTACCATTATTGCAAGGGTTACTTCTAACAATTTAATAGATATGAAAAAGCCTTTCTATGATCCATTAAAAGATTTTATGAAATTAAATCGAACATTAAGAAGAAACATGAGTGAAAGAGCTGAGGGGTTGTATGAAATATATGCAGACCAGAATTATAAAACGGTAGAAATTTTAGCTATATATCAATAACTGAGTTCCAATACCATAAAGCATATAACTATAAATGGAAACATTGATGTTAGCACATATATATGGATATTAGATATAAGGTTTAATATTTGCGCAAAATATACATTTTAGAAATTTAAAATGGTTTGTAAACTATGAATTTAATTTGTTTTAATCGGAACTGGGACTGGAACGGGTAAAATAAATTAAAAATGTACCTGAATCATACGAACAGAACAAAAACGAACTGTACAGAATGCCTAAATTAAAGCCTTTTGCACTCAAAGGACATTAAGAAATGAAGAGTGGGAGTAATAATCTAAAAACAACGGAGGTACTATGAATTTAGCAAAATTTCCAAGAAGAAGATATACGCCATATAAAACTCCAATAGAATTCTTACCTAATTTTACCAAAGCATTAGGTGCACCTAATATTTATATCAAAAGAGAT
>JAAYFL010000133.1 GCA_012728235.1 Synergistaceae bacterium | reverse complement strand
CCTGTAGCCAAAACAAAAGCTAATGACATGAAGTCCCTTTCAAAATCAGTGCAGATAGGATAACGCTTCTTGACTTCTTCAAGAGCAACTTCTAAGTTCATATTCTTAGTTGGGTGAACATAGTTGAAAATGTCATCTAAAATCTCTAAGGCTCTTCTTTGAGGTTTACGAAGTGACATAACACCGCTGATGTAATCAATGGTGTACTGGTCAAAATTATTCATCACATTCATCCTCCTCGTCATCTAGATAAACAGGAGGATTTACAATATTCAAATTGTAATCTTCTTTTCCAAACTCACATTTTTCAAGAAGCATTTGAGGAATCTTCTTTACCTTGATATTAGAGAATTGATACTCTGCCTTCTGGTCATAGGACTTACAAGCAATAATCAAGAACTCACCATCTTCCATTGACTCATGGATACCAGACAAAAAGTTCACATCAATATGCCTTGTAGTTACAAATAAGAAGGATTTTTCATTTCCCTTGGATTGTTTCCAGAAGTATTCTTCTGAAGGATAAAATTCAAAGCCTTCGTGTAGAGCAACAGCACTGGCAAGCATTTCAGCACTATATTCTTTATTAATGATTGGTTCGCCAAAAGCATCCATATTAATAAGGGTAGGAGCTAGTTCATAGAAGCGATAACCTCCCCCACCTTGCCAATCGACAGACTTCGTAATGCCACCTTTATCAGAGCCATCAACAACCTTGTCTAGACGAACCTTGCAATGAGTATAGGCATGGTCTCCCATCTCGATACCAATCCATCTACGATTCATCTTATGAGCAACTGCTGCTGTTGTGCCAGAACCTAAGAAAGAGTCAAGGACGAGGTCGTTTTCGTTACTTCCGAGCGTTAGAACTCGTTCAATTAAGCGTTCAGGTTTTGGTGTAGAGAAAACATCATCTTTGTCTACTTGTTTAACTTCCTTCTTGGCTTCTTGATTGTCACCAACTTCATCCCTGAACCAAAGAGTTGTTGGTACAAACCCATTTTGTACATCAGTAAGAAATCTTTTAAACCTAGGAACATTGTCACCTTTAGCTCCAAACCATATTCTGTTGTCCTCAATTAGTTTATTCATTTTGTCTTGTGAAAATCTCCAAGAGGTTCCTGGTGGCGGTGATACAACTCTCCCAGATGGAGTTATTATGGGATAAATATCTTTTTCATTTGGCGTTTTTGCATGACATGGACCCGAAGCCCAAACCCCTCTAGGGTCATTGTCTGGATTTGTATATCCTTTTATGCTTTCTTCAGTTCTGGGCAATAAATTCGGCTTCCATATTTCTTTGATTTTTGCATAAACCAATATAAAATCATGGTTATCTGAAAACCATCTCGCATCGTTTGATCTGGTATGTTTTTTGTGCCAAATTACTGTGTTAACAAAATTATTCCTTCCAAAAATCTCATCACAAAGCACTTTCAAATAATGCCCTTCATCATCGTCAATGCTTATCCAAATACTTCCGTCATCTGAAAGAAGATTTCTTAGTATTTCTAATCTTGGCTTAATTAAACTCAACCAAGTCGAATGCTCCAAATTGTCATCGTAATGTTCGAAGGCACTGCCTGTGTTATAGGGTGGATCCAAATATATACATTTCACCTTGCCAGAATATTTCTTTTCTAAGGCTTTTAGTGCAAGCAAATTATCACCGTGAATCAAGATGTTTTCGGTGTTTTCGTCATGCTCTGTATTTGAAAGTTCTTTGTTTTCTATTAATAATCTTGGCTCTACAGAGATTTTATCTTCTTTGCCATACCAAGTTAATTCCAGTTTATTCGCCATTCCATCTCCACCTTATTTTTTCTTTTTTCGTTTTGTATTTTTGGGTTCATCATCAAAATCCACTACCATTTTTTCTATTTTATGACCTCTTTCTTCAATCATTTCTCTATAGGCTAAGAAGTCATCTTGCATTTGTGCTCGGTCGATATATTTCTTGTAAGAGGTACTTGAGCCATTTTGACGATTGAATTTATAGTTTTCATCCATGCTATCCGGCCAGTTAGCTTTCCAGTCCTCATATTCTTCCCAAGTGATTTCCTCATCCATGAAGCGATTTTGCATCTGCCTCCAAGCATTCAGAGCTTGATCCATTTTTAGTATGTTATGTCCTAAGAAAGCAACTGTATGGATTTCTGTATCGGCCATTCTAGATTTACCGATTGCTATTGGGATTGAATCCTCAAGTTTAAACAGTAGCCTAACCACTTCGTCAAAATCGTAGGGATACACTGGATCTTTCAAGTATTCAGGCTTTACATCTAAAGCTTCAGCAATATTCCCCAGAGTATCGTCTTTGGGGTTCCTCATATCTAACTCATATTGTCTGATACGGACATCACTTAAATTCACTTTGTCCCCTAATATCTTTTGGGTTAACCCACGTAATTCTCTGAATTTTTTAAATAAATATCCTGAAGCCATAAGACATCCTCCTTATACGAAACATATTTGCTACTTCTATTCTAACCGCTAGGTCAACAAAAAACAATAAAAATCTCCAAAAAAGCAAATAGAAAATAAAAAAGCCTTGACAGAAACAAATATGCTACATATAATCATAATCAAGCAGAAACAAAAATGTTCCGCTCAAGAAAGGAGGAAAGCACAATGGAGAAATTATTCCTAACTTCTAGAGAAGTAGCCGATATACTAAACGTTTCGCAGCAAAAAGCTTATCAGATCATTCGTGAACTGAATGAAAAGCTAGCTGAGCAAGGCTTTCTGACTCTTAGGGGGCGTATTAACAAACAGTATTTCATGGAACAAATTTACAAAGCAAAGGAGGAAAAATAAATGCCAGCTTACAAAGACGAAAAAGCAGGAACGTGGTATGTCTCGTTCTACTACAAGGACTGGGACAACCAAAGTCATAAGAAAATGAAAAGAGGATTTCCAACCAAGAAAGAAGCCACCACATTCGAGAGAAACTTCACCATCAAGATGTCTGGTTCTCTCAACATGACCTTCGAAAATTTCTATGAGCTCTACAAAGATGATGTCAAAGAGACGGTTCGGCTAAATACTTGGATGAGTAAAGAGCATATGATTACCACAAAAATCTTGCCTTTCTTCGGGGAACTTAAAATGAACGAGATAAAACCTGTCACTGTAAAGAAATGGCACAATGTTCTGATGACGATGGAAAATGCAGAAGGGAACACCTATAAGCCAACCTATCTAAAAAGCATTCACGCCCAGCTCAGTGCAATTTTTAATCACGCCGTTACCTTCTATGGCTTAAGGCAAAATCCATGTAAAGTTACTGGTCGTATCGGAAAAAGAAAAAGTGATGAAGAAGTTGAGTTTTGGACGAAAGAAGAATATTTGAAGTTTTCAGAAGCCGTTAAAGACAAGGATATTTCATTCTATGCCTTTGAGATTTTGTACTGGACTGGGATTCGACTTGGCGAATTAAGAGCTTTGACAAAACCTGATTTTGATTTTGAAAAAAAGACGATGAGAATCAGTAAATCAACCCAAACCATCCAAGGAAAAGAAGTCGTGACCGACCCTAAGACAGCCAAAAGCAAGAGAACAATTACCTTGCCAGATTTCCTAGTTGATGAGCTTAAAGATTACTTCCTAAAGATTGAATACTTTGAAGATGAAGTTCCTATCTTCCCAAAATGCAAAAGCTATTTCAATAAAGAAATGGATCGTGGAATTAAGATTGCTGGCGTTAAAAGAATCAAGCTTCATGCCCTTCGTCATAGCCATATATCACTACTAATTGAAATGGGATTCACCCCAGTAGATATTGCAGCTAGAACTGGTCATGAAAGTCTCAAGGTGCTCATGGACTATGGTCATATGTTCCCAAATAAGCAAGTCGATATGGCAAATAGGCTAAATAAGGAGACTGGCAATGAAAGCTCCTAAATTTCCAAGTTACAAAGAAGTAGTCGAAAAGAAGAAGCCACAAGCAGAAAGGCTTACAAAAGCCCAGTGGAAAGCGTTAGAAGAAAATAAAAATGAGATTCGTAAAGAGCAACACAAAGAATCTGATAAAAACAGAATTCTCTCCACGACCATTGCCTTTAGAGTTTCTGAGGAAGATAGAGAAAAGATATTTGCAAAGATTGCTCTATCAGGACTTTCAAGGCAAGAGTATATGACAAAGGCGATTCTAGAAGCACCCATCCAAGTTGCAGCCACTCAAAATGTAATTGCTAAATGTCGTAGTAGCCTGCAATCCATCCATGAAGAACTCTGTCGATTGAGCAGTTACAAGGATTTATCAGAAGCTAAGCAAAGTGAGTTAGAAACCATACTAGAGATTATAAAAGCAGCAATAAAAAACGCCCCCAGCACCTAAGCGGAGGGCAAGATGGAAGTACACTTGGTAAACCATCCCTAGACAAGATTAGTTTACCAGCTTGTACCTCCATTATCAATAAAAACAGGAGGAACAGATGAAAGAAAAACTAATAAATCAATATCAAAAAAACATTCCAAAAGAATTACAAGACAGCCCCCAGTGGGTTGTCTTTAAAAAAATACCACGCACAAACCGATATGGTGAAACAAAAATCGCTAAAATTCCAATGAGTGCATTAACTCTTTCTGCCAGTGATTGGAATAGCAAAAAGATGTGGACAAGCTTTGAAGAAGCACTTTCTGTGCTAGTTCATTCAGAAGTTGATGGTCTTGCATTTGTGCTTTCAAGTGATGATCCATTTGCATGTATTGACCTCGACCATTGCCTTGAAAATGATTCCCTAAACCTACTATCAAAAGCAATCATAGAGACCTTTACGGGCAGTTATATGGAGCTTTCCCAGTCAAAAGAAGGTATTCATATCTTTTGTAAAGGGCGAGTGCTAGGTAACATTAATAGCCAGGTCAATGGTATTGAAATCTATCAAGATAACCACTGCATTGCCATGACTGGTGATGTCGATTCAAGGCACTTAAAAGGCTCAGGAGCATTAATAGATTATGACAAGGAACTGAATCAACTGTACCAAGATTATGCCCCTAGAGCTCAAACTAGAGCCTTATCAGAAGCACCAACTAGCACAGGAGAGTTACCCGATAGCAGAACTATTATTGATACCATGTGTCGTTTTAACCAACGAGCAAGAGAACTTTTTTATGGTTCCAATTTAAGTGGCGACTGGAGTAAGGATGACTTTACTCTACTGCTACTTCTTAGAAGCTTTACGTATGCCAATAGTCAGCTGATGGAGTCGATTTTCCTACAATCTGCCCTCAGTCGTTTGGGTGAAGGAAGCAAGAGAAACAATGAAGCTTCCTATCTGAAATATCTAAGGAAAAGCATCCAAAAAGCAAATCAAATTGGTCACCAAAACTTCTGGGATTACCAGTTTATGAAGCCGCAACGAAAGGAGCTTAGCCGATGAAATCCTATACCATTGAAACAGCCTTTGACGTTGGTGATAAGTTCATTGTTGATAATCTGATTGCTAGAAAGAGCATTACCCTCATCGTTGCTTCACCTAAAAAAGGAAAGACAGCTTTAGGACTTAATCTCGGACTTTGTATCCATGAAGGTGTTGATTTCCTAAATCAAGTAGTCAAGAAAACAAAGGTTGTCTATTACTGCAATGAACTTTCTGGAAGCCTCATTCAAGAGCGAATCAAGAGACTGGATATCCCTTGTTCTGCTGATATGAAATTCTATGAGGGAACAAGCTATGTCGACTTTGAAACCTTTGAATCCATCATTAAAAATGATACACAGGAGGGTTATGAAGTCTTTGTCGTTGATACCTTCTCCAAAATCAAATATGACCGAAAGTATAATGCCAACGATTACAGTGACACCTATGAAATCATGGCAAAGTACTATGAGTTAATTGAGAAATATGGCTGCACCTTCATCATGATGTATCATACTAAAAAAGATTCTAGTGTGAAAAGTGTCAGCGAAAAAGTGATTGGATCTCAAGCGTTATCGGGTTCAGTTGATACCATCATTGCCATTGATAAGCCATCGGAATTTGATACTGAATTTAAGCTGGATGTCACAAGCCGCTTGTTTGAATCCAAAGCCTATCAAGTCAAAATTAATCCGCAAAGAAAGATTCTTGAACTGGATCAAATCGACCCAATTGAGTCCCTTGAACCATCTATTCAAAGACTAGTGCAGGCGATGCCTAAGATTCATGAGTTTGAAGGAACCATTGTCGATATCTGTTCTAAGATTAAACTCGACATTGAAAGTCCTCAGCAGTTTGGCAAAACGATTCAGAGAAATAAAGATGTGCTAAGTAAGAATGGCATCACAGTAACTTCTAAACGCAGCAAAAACAACAACATCTATTCCATTAAGTATCTGCCAGAGGATGTAGTGTACTAATTACCGTGAAGACCGTGCATACCGTTCAATGTTTCCCTATACCCCGAATGTCGCACGCTCTGCACGGTATGAACGGTAAATCATGAGGGAGTCCTATTTATGGGCTCCTTTGTGCTAGTCCTATTTGAAAATAAGAAAATCAATTTCAGATACTTTTAGTTGATAGCAAGCATATACTTTTTGACCGCAGTCTCAAAAGTAGGCTTGAAATTTGTACCAAATTTATTAATCAGGGACACCCTGAAACCCAAAAACAAAAAGCCAGGAGGAAATATATATGACCAATGAAATTAAGAGAACCAATAATCATACCGTTCATTTCATGGTAAACGAAGAAGAAATGGAAGAACTAAACAGACGCTTCAATCGTTCTGGTTATAAAACCAAAAGAGAATTTTATCTTGATTCCATCATGAAGAATCGAATCATCAGCATTGATGTAAGTGGTGAGTTTGCAAAAGAGCTCCGAGAACTTCAATCGCTCGTAAGTCGTAATGCTGCTAACATCAATCAGATTGCTAAACATACCAACATGTCTGGCTCTATTGAGAAAATAATGCTTGAAAATATTCAAGATGTTCTACAAAAAGAAATCCAAATGCTCTTTGAGTTTCGGTCTATGGTATCTAATAATTTGATTAGTGAGATTGTTGGATAATGGCTGTTACATCAATTCATCCCATCAAAACAACTCTCAAGAAAGCAATCGATTATATCTGTAATGCCGATAAAACTGACGATGAAATCTATGTCTCTACGCACCTATGTAGCCGTGAATATGCGGATAAAGAATTTGAGCTAACTAGGAAACAATTTAACTCTAGAACGAAGATACTGGCTCATCATCTGATTCAATCCTTTGTGCCAGATGAAGTTAGTTTTGAAGAAGCCCATCAAGTTGGTTTAGAGCTCTGTGAGTCGGTTTTAGGTGGTAAGTACGAGTATGTACTTGCCACCCATATCGACAAAGACCATATCCACAATCACATCATTTTTAACTCCGTTGATGTTGATGAAGGCAAGGTTTATCACTCCTACTACGGTTCCTATATGAACATTAGAAATCAAAGTGACAGGCTTTGTATGGAACACAATCTCTCTGTGTTAGATTCAGAAGTACGGGCTGATATCGATATAATTGCTAAGAGAAGGTTCACTGGCTGGTATGACTGGAACACCGATAAGCAAGGCTCTAACTTCAAGAGCAAGCTACAAAAAGATATAGACAAGACTATTGAGAAATCACAGGACTGGAATGATTTTCTTAATGCCATGAAGAATCTTGGTTATGAAATTAAGCTAGGTAAATACATTGCCTTTAAGCATAAAGATAAACAAAGATTTACACGTGCCAAGACCATTGGTGATGATTATTCAGAAGCAGAATTACGAAAACGGATTGATATACCACTGGCTCAAAGAACAAAGGATTTGGATTCCATTGTCGATACCAAGAACAATGAAAAGATTCAAAACAACCCTGCTTACAAGCACTGGGCAAGTAAGCATAATCTTCAAACTGCTTCATCTTCTGTTCTTCAAATGCGAGAACTTGGCTTTAATAGTCGTGAAGAATTAGGCAGGGCAATTCATAAACTTTCCTTTGATAGAAATGAAATCAAGCAAAACTTTGACCACCTAACTCAAGAGCAAAAAGACATCAAGGAAATCATCAAACACATCCAGGTCTGTATGGAAAAGAAAGCTCATTATGATGGCTACAAGAAAAATCCGAACGATAAAATCTTCTACATGATGAACAAGAGTGGCATTGAAGCTTATGAAAAATCAGAGAAACAAGTTGATTTCTTCATCAAAAAACACCTTCATCTAAAAACACTGGTAGATAATGGCATGAAAGATAAATCGGTCTTTAAAAAGCTCAACACCCAGCTAGATAAGCTACAAGCTCAGCGTGAGCAACTGGCAACCGATCATAAGAAACTAGGCAAGGAATTCAAGCAGCTAAAGCAGATTGAAAAGAACTTTGATGATTATATGAATCAAGGAAAATCTGAACCTACCAGTATTCTAAAAGAGATTCAGAAGCACAAAGAAGCCGATCAGGAACAAAAGAAGTCTAAAGATAAGAAAATAGCACAAGAGGAACGATGATACGAACTTCTTCAAAAAAGCACATAGACCAGAAGCCAGACTTCAAAATCTATGTGCTATTTCTTTGCCTTATTTAAAAAATCAAGACAAATTCAACAACTCCCTTTTTAGGTCGTTTTTTCGAATTTTAGTATCATTGCGACTTCAATTTCCATAATTTTTGAGCCGTTAATCTCTGAAACCCTTTGTTTACAAGGATTTCTGTAACAGTAACAATTTTGTTACTTCACTCCCACTCTATTGTTGAAGGTGGTTTAGTGGTTATGTCATAGACTACTCTGTTAACTCCATTTACTTCAGAGGTTATTCTTTTGGAGATGGTTTCTAGGGTATCAAAGGGTATCCTGGCCCAGTCTGAGGTCATGCCAT